>NZ_SJNS01000013.1:0-80796 GCF_004331005.1 Acinetobacter sp. ANC 5045
AAAGCAAGTTAAAAAACATCTTAAAATTATGTACTTGAGATGTTTTATAGTAGATGGAGATAGCCACAATTTCTGATAAAGATAGCGTTGCTTGTCTGATACGTTGACGTTTGTTTTCTTGCTTGAGAAATTGCCAATAGATGGGTTCAAATTTTTTGAAAAAATCATCAACAATACAAAAAATTTCTGTAAAATCGTACATGGTAGTTAGAGCCTTTGGGTTGTGTCGTAACTTTCTAAATGGCTCTAACTACCTTTTTTTCAAGGGCTTTTCTTATCCGTAATTCGGGTTAATTTACTTAAATTTAACGGTGATTTTTTAGGCAAAAAATATTCACACTCAAGAAACAAAAGTGCTTCATATTTTTAAGAGTCACGTCAAAATATCTTCAACATATACTTGCTCGATATGTACCCACATATACGCTAAGTTCACATAATGTACTTAAAACCAATCACTGCATCTTAATTAAAAAAAGACAATAAAAAACGCCCCCATGCAATTCACATAGAGGCGTCTTGAACTGTGCTCAGAACTTAGATTTTAGAAACCAATTCTGGAACAACAGTGTTCAAATCACCCACTAACCAGTAGTCTGCTACTGCATTAATTGGTGCTTCTTCGTCTTTGTTGATTGCAACAATCACTTTAGAATCTTTCATACCTGCCAAGTGCTGAATCGCACCTGAGATACCTACAGCGATGTACAAATCAGGTGCAACGATTTTACCTGTTTGACCAACTTGCATGTCGTTCGGTACGAAGCCTGCATCTACTGCTGCACGAGATGCACCTTGTGCTGCACCAAGTTTATCCGCCAATGGATCAAGCACTTTGTGATAGTTCTCACCAGAACCTACACCACGACCACCAGAAACCACAATACGCGCTGCTGTTAATTCTGGACGCTCTGATTTCACAATTTCTTCAGATACGAACTTAGAAATACCCGCATCACCTTGTGATGCAGCAGCTTCAACTGCAGCTGAACCACCTTCTGCAGCAACAGGGTCAAATGCTGTACCACGTACAGTACCCACCACAATCGCTTCTGAAGATTCTACAGTCGCAATTGCGTTACCTGCATAAATTGGACGCTTGAATGTTTTTGCAGAATCTACAGCGACGATGTCTGTGATCATGCTGACATCAAGAAGTGCAGCCGCACGCGGTAAAATGTTTTTACCTGTTGTTGTAGAAGCAGCAAGGATATGGCTATAACCTTTGCCTAATTCTGCAACAAGTTTTGCTACGTTTTCAGCCAATTGGTTTGCATAAGCCGCATCGTCAGCAAGTAATACTTTGCTTACGCCTGCAACTTTAGCTGCTTGGTCTGCAACTGCTTGTGCACCAGAACCCGCAACCAATACAGTGATATCACCACCGATTTTTTGAGCTGCAGCAACAACGTTTAATGTTGCACCATTTAGTGCTTTATTGTCGTGCTCAGCGATAACTAAAATACTCATGATTTTTATCCTTCTGTATTAGATCACTTTCGCTTCGTTTTTCAATTTTTCTACAAGCTCATCTACAGATTTCACTTGTACGCCCGCTTTACGCTCAGCAGGTGCTTCAACTTTTACAGTTTTCAGCTTAGTACCTGTTGCAACGCCATAATCTGCAGGAGATTTGGTGTCTAGCGGTTTTTTACGTGCTTTCATGATGTTTGGAAGTGCCGCATAACGTGGCTCATTCAAACGTAAGTCAGTGGTGATGATTGCAGGAAGTGCAAGCTCAACAGTTTGTAAACCACCGTCAATTTCACGTGTTACCTGAACTTTGTCGCCATCTACTTTTACTTCTGAAGCAAAAGTACCCTGACCTGCACCAAGTAAAGCGCCTAGCATTTGACCAACTTGGTTAGAGTCGTCATCAATAGCTTGCTTACCCAATAAAATAAGTTGTGGTTGTTCTTGTTCAACAACACCTTTTAAGATTTTAGCCACTTCAAGTGCACCAATCTCATCGGCTGTTTCAACCAAAATACCACGGTCTGCACCAAGCGCCATTGCAGAACGAATTTGTTCCTGCGCTTCTTTAGGACCAATGGATACCACTACGATTTCTGAAACAGTTCCTTTTTCTTTTAAACGAACCGCTTCTTCCACTGCGATTTCACAGAATGGGTTAATTGACATCTTAACGTTAGTTAGGTCAACTCCACTATTATCCGGCTTAACGCGAACTTTAACGTTGGCATCTACCACACGTTTTACAGCAACAAGAGCCTTCATGTAATCCTCGGCTGTTTTAGCAAAAGTAAATATTGAGAAAAGTTAATAATAACTCTTCGCTTTAAATTTTTTAGGTGTCCTATCTTGCTATGTGATCGGCATTTCGGTCAAGTCAGAATTGTCTAAACAAGGCTAAAAATGCCGAAAATTAACTGAACGATGCGTTCATACTTTTTTATTTCTAAAAATTAACAAACCAAGCGACGATTATATAAGCAATTTTAAGCTTTGATTTATATTATGTTTTTTATTTATTTCCCTCATCAACAAGATTGATTGAAATGCAATTCAAATTGAGTTCCGCCTACAATTTAAGCAAAGTTCCTTACATAAAACCCCATAATCTGACTGTCATTAAAGATAGAAAACTTTATTTTTTGCAGTATTTTTTCAGATATAAATGCTCTTTTAAAATGTGACTGCTGGTTCACAAAACTGTATTCAGCAGTTTATTGGGTATGAAATAAACAATCTGTTTTATTTTGATGGATATTTATGCGCTTTCACCACGCCACCTCCCAGATAAAGGACATAAAAAAACTCAGCTTAAACTTGCTGAGTTTCTAAAAAGTCACGGTGGATATGACTTAAATCTATCAATTCATAGGCCTGTAAATTAAAAATTTCCCAAACTGCAATAAAATCTTCTTTTACATCTATTTTACTGCTTGCATTTGGGCGTGCTTGCCACTGCTGATCTGAAATCCATAAATAGCTTTGTTGCGTTTGCGGATGAATCGCCTGCATTTTACCTTCAGCATTAATACCCTGCACCAAACAATCGGCTGGTAGTTCTTGCTCGATCATCGGCAAGCTTATTTCGACAAAATGTTTCACTTGACGCAAGCCATAACCTGCAAAAATTTCTTTTTGGCTTGGGCTTAATTGTTCATATTTTTCTTGAAGATTCGAAATCATGGTTTTGCCTATCATTTGATATCCAAAGTGTTATGCAGTGGAACAAAAAATAATGTCATCCATGTCTATTATTCGTGTGACCCACTCTTTCTGCTTCTTTATACTGCATAACGCACTTTTTTATTATTCTACAATAGTTGCAATGACATCTTGGTGAAAGCGCTTTTACTTAAAGTATTAAGTACAGCACAAAGGCTTTACAACTGACTGTGAGAAAAATATTTGCAGTATGAAATAGCTATATTTTAACTTGCAAAAATAATGCCGACTTTAGGTAAAGCTTTACTTTTTACTCGCACGTGGATGTGCCTGATCATAAACTCGCGCTAACTGATCAAAATCGACATGGGTATAAATTTGCGTGGTGCTTAAATTGCTATGCCCAAGCATTTCTTGGACTGCACGTATATCCCCACTATTCGACAGCATGTGACTTGCAAAACAATGTCGCAATAAGTGCGGATGCAAATCGACATTAACGCCCGCACGCTGCGCCTGAAACTTCACCCGATTTTCAATTTGGCGTGCTTTTAAAGGTTCACCTTTTTGAGTAATAAACAATGCTGCATCGGGTACAAAATCGCCCTGCCATAAAGGGTAAATCTGCAGCCATTGCATCACCGCATCTTTGGCTTTGCGACCAAAAGGCACTATACGGGTTTTATTGCCTTTACCCGTAATGCGCAGCAATTGACGGTTAAAATCTAAATCGCGGATACGTAAACTTTGTACCTCTGCTAGGCGCAAACCACTCGAATAGAGCAATTCTAAAATCGCTTTATCGCGTCGCCACATTTGTTGTTGTACTTCAGTTTCAGGTTCAGGCTGATCTAAAATTTGATGAATCGTTTCAATATCAATCAAACCAGGCAAAGGTCGTGGCTGACGTTTTAACTGAAAATTATCAATTGGATTAAATTGTAAATACTGCCCTTGCTCGGCCCATTTCATAAACTGACGAATCGCTGACAACATGCGCTGTAAACTGCTGCTATTTAATTGTTGCTGTTCTACTTTTTGCGCTAAATAATGGCGCAAATCTGCAGCTTCTACATCATATAAGGCAAGATGTTGTTGCTCACAAAAGTTAAAAAAATCATTTAAATCGCGTGCGTAGGCTTTTAACGTATGCGGTGACTGCTGTTGTATTTCT
The DNA here is from genome assembly GCF_004331005.1 of Acinetobacter sp. ANC 5045. Classification (NCBI taxonomy): domain Bacteria; kingdom Pseudomonadati; phylum Pseudomonadota; class Gammaproteobacteria; order Moraxellales; family Moraxellaceae; genus Acinetobacter; species Acinetobacter sp. ANC 5045. Next base: position 4,310 of record NZ_SJNS01000013.1, read on the forward strand.
CGTTCTTTGAGCCACATCTTTAATAGTTGCTGCGGATCGTACATTAGTCACGCTCCGATTGCTGAACTGCGGCAAACTGAGATAAATAAGCAGCAATGTGTTCAGCCGCCTGATCTGCATGTGTTTCTAAAAACAAATGATCACCATCATGCACAATTTTTAATACGGCTTGTGGAAATTGTTGTTGTAAAAACTCACCTACCGCCAGTGGACTTATCGGGTCTTGATCACCCCATAACAACAAAATAGGCATGTTGATTTTAGCAAAGTCTACAGTGTAATCGGCCTTTGCCTCTACAAACCAGTCAGGATAATTTAAATCACTTGCTTGATAGTCTTGTCGCCAATCTTGCACCTGAAAACTGCTTAAATCCATGCCACCAGATGTTGCAACCAATACTAATCCTTTGACTTTTTCTGGATATTGCAACGCGGCAGCAACTGCAAAAATACCACCCATCGACTGTGCAATGATAATGCAATCATCTGGGATATTCGCCAACACATAAGCCTGCAAACTTGCAAAATCATGTACCTGTGAATGTGCAGGTTGATGATTAAATTCAGGATAAGCCACAATTTTTACAGCATTCTGCCACGGCAATTTTTCAATTTTTTCGATTAGCGGATGAAAAAATGCGGTATTGCCTGAAGCGCCAGGTAAAAAAATCAGTTGCGGCATAATGAGTAGAAGTTTTTAGAGTGACATTCAGTACAGCATACCTGATCCGTGCTGCAAGATACAAAAAAGCACCATTCGTTTTGAATAGTGCTTTTAAGTAAGATAAGAGCTGTTCATGTTAGAACGAAACATCAGCCCTGAAAATAATTTAAATCCAAACGACCGTGATAGACATTAGCAGTTGGCCCTGTCATCCACACCACATCGCCTTCACGCCATTCGATTTGCAACTTACCACCTGCCAGTTCAATTTCAACTGAATTAGACAATAAGCCACGGCGCATACCCGAAACGGCTGCAGCACATGCACCTGTACCACAAGCCAAGGTTTCACCTACGCCACGTTCAAACACACGCAAACGCGCATGTTTTTCGTCAATGATTTGCATAAAACCTGCATTGACGCGCTGTGGAAAACGCTCGTGTGATTCCACTTGTGGGCCAATACCTGCAACATCGGCAGTCAATACATCAGGCACAATGGTCACAGCATGAGGATTGCCTATGTTCACCACATCAATGGTCAATGCAGCACCATCTTTCAGCGCAATGTCATATAAGTTATCAGGCTCATCGGCAATGAATGGAATCTCATGCGGCAAGAATTTTGGATAGCCCATATTCACCCGCACCCAACCGTTTTGCCCCAATTCAGGCTCTACAATGCCTGCCTTGGTTTGCACCTTAATTTTGGTTTTGGTCGTAAGCTGACGTTCATGCACAAAACGTGCAAAACAACGCACACCATTGCCGCACTGCTCCACTTCAGAACCATCGGCATTGAAAATGCGATATTTAAAATCGACATTTGGTAAATCGGGCGGTTCCACAATCAGGAGTTGGTCAAAGCCAATCCCGAAGTGGCGGTCTGCAAGGCGTTGAATAGTCAGCGCATCCAAATACGCACGCTGGCTGATGAGATCAACCACCATGAAGTCATTGCCCAGACCATGCATTTTGGTAAATTCTAATAACATCTCGAATTCCCCTTATGGCAATAAACGCTCTCTTTCCCACAGCGATTCAATGCTTTCACGTTCACGAATTAAATGTGCTTGATCTGCATCGACCATGACTTCAGCTGCACGACCACGGCTGTTGTAGTTAGAACTCATCACAAAACCGTATGCGCCCGCACCCATTACAGCTAAAACATCATTTTCTTTGATCGCAAGCTGACGTTCTTTACCCAAGAAATCACCTGTTTCACAAATTGCACCAACCACATCCCACTCTAGCGTTTCAACATCAGTACGTGGGGTTACGGGCTGAATGTCCATCCATGCTTCATATAACGCAGGACGGATTAAGTCATTCATGGCAGCGTCAATAATCGCAAAGTTACGATGATTGGTCGGTTTGAGTAAATCAACTTTTGTTAGCAGCACGCCCGCATTGGCAGAGATACTACGACCCGGTTCCATATACACTTTAAGACCTAACTTTTCTAAAGCGGGACGTAAAGCATTGGCATATTCTTCAACCGTTGGTGGAGTTTCATCTTTATAAGTCACCCCTAAACCACCGCCAATATCAATGTGTTTGAGCTGAATACCCATTTCTTTTAAGGTATCAATCATCACAATCACGCGATCTAAAGCATCGACAAACGGTTGTGTTTCGGTCAATTGTGAACCGATGTGACAGTCAATTCCAACGATATCTAAGTTTGCTAAAGAAGCCGCATATTCATAAGTGCTATATACCGAATCAGACGGAATCCCGAACTTGTTTTCTTTTAAGCCTGTAGAAATATAAGGATGGGTTTTGGCATCGACATCTGGGTTAACCCGTAATGAAATTGGTGCTTTGACATTCATGCTTGCCGCAACTTTTTGAATACGGTCTAATTCTGCATGCGATTCTACGTTAAAGCAGGCAATCCCAACTTCCAACGCTTTTTGAATATCGGCTTCAGTTTTACCTAAACCTGAAAAAACAATTTTCGATGCATCACCACCTGCTTTGAGAACACGCGCCAATTCACCGCCTGTCACAATATCAAAACCTGCACCCAACTTAGCCAATACATTCAATACCGCAAGATTCGAGTTTGACTTTACCGCAAAACAAATTTGATGATCGATAAAGTGGAAAGCACGATCCATATCTAAATAATGCTTTTCAAAAGTCGCTTTTGAATAAACATAGAGTGGTGTGCCAAATTGCTGTGCGAGTTGTTGTAGCGAACATTGCTCGGCGTGCAAAACCCCTTGAATGCGGGTAAAACTCATGAATGTATCCTTTATCTAGAAAGCGTTAAGGTGTAGTCGATGTAGATGCAGCAGGTGCAGCAAACTGCTGTTGCACAGGTACGGCTGTGTCTGACGATGTTGCCGATTGCGTTGCACGTTTAGGCGCAGCATCTGGATATAACAAATATTTTGCGCGTTTGTCGTAATTTGGGTCATTGGGTAACTGTAATGTACCTGACTGACCACAACCGACCAAAACCACTGTTGTAAGCAAAACACTCATGCAGCAAATGACGGTACGCATCTGACCACCTATAAAATATTTTCGATGAAGTATAACGCGATCACTGCCGCGACCAAAGTGCTAATGCAGAGAGATTATATTGAGCTTAGTAAAAATTCTAGCTTACTTACTATTCTGCTGGCATAGATTGACCTTATCAGGTCTGAAAAATTGCGACTTCTGACACAGATAAAGTCAATTTTATTTCAAGGCATCAATTGTCAAAATCTAAAAACTATGCAAAAAATATAACGTGCTTAAAACCAAGTTCTTTTAACAGGAAGTTTTAAAGACTGGCATATCACTTGCTTAATTTTTACAACTGTTCAACTACAGTCACAAACTAAGCATTTATACACTGCGTTTATAAGAAGAAATTTATGCAAAATTTACAATCGATGATGGAAACCCTAAGCGGTTGGGTCTGGGGTCCATACATGCTGGTTCTCATTGTGGGAACGGGCGTCTTCCTCACCTTCCGCTTATTGTTCTGGCAATTCCGCATGCTGCCACTGGCTTTTAAACAAGTCTTTTGCAAACACGACAAAGCGCAAAAAGAACCGGGCGATATTTCACATTTCGCATCACTGATGACTGCACTCTCTGCCACCATTGGTACGGGAAATATTGCAGGTGTTGCAACGGCTTGCGTCCTCGGTGGCCCGGGTGCAGTGTTTTGGATGTGGATGACTGCCCTGTTTGGTATGGCGACCAAATATGGTGAAGGTGTTTTGGCGGTTAAATACCGTATTAAAAACGAAAAAGGGCAAATGTCAGGCGGCCCAATGTACTACATTGAACGCGGACTAAAATGGAAATGGCTCGCGATTATCTTTGCCTTTTTTGGCACAGTCGCCTCGTTTGGAATTGGTAGTTCAGTACAATCCAACACCGTAGCTTTAGCAGTTGAAAATAGCTTAGGTGTAGAAACTTGGATTACTGGCGTGGTAATTACCGTATTTTCTGCATTGGTGATTTTGGGCGGAATTAGCTCGATTTCCAAAGCATCTTCGGTGATTGTTCCGATTATGGCCATTCTGTATGTTACAGGCGGTTTAATTATTATCCTGAATAATTTACACCTTGTCGTGCCTGCATTTGAGCTAATTTTCCGTGATGCCTTTACTGGTGAAGCAGTTGCGGGCGGTGCAATTGGTGCAGTAATTCGTTACGGGGTTGCACGTGGCGTATTCTCCAACGAAGCAGGGATGGGTTCTGCCCCAATTGCTGCTGCGGCTGCAAAAACCGACCACCCTGCGCGTCAAGGTTTAGTGTCTATGACAGGTACCTTCATTGATACCATTATTGTCTGTAGCATCACGGGGATTGTTTTGGTAATGGGCTTCATTATGGCAGGTAATAGCTTTGGTGGTGCAACAGGTGCTGTACTCACCACACAGGTTTTTGACCAGTTATTGCCAGGCTTTGGTGGTTGGGTCGTCACTTTCGGGATCATCTTCTTCGCCTATTCCACCATTCTCGGTTGGAGCTATTATGGTGAAAAATGCTGTACTTATTTATTCGGCGAAAAATACGTGTTGATTTACCGCTTAATTTATATTGCTTCAGTGTTCATTGGCACCATCGCCACCCTAGATTTAGTCTGGTTATTTGCCGATACCTTTAATGGTTTAATGGCTGTACCAAACTTAATTGCCTTGTTGTTACTGTCTGGTGTGATTGCCAAAGAATCCAAAGACTTTATTGCGAAGCGCAAATCTGGCGAGTTGTATTAAATAAGCCCAATTCATTGAATTATTCCGTTCAAATCATAAATCATACAATCACCCACGTGGTTGTATGATTTTCCATGAAAAATCCAGATAACATTCATTTCACGAACATTCCTCTGTATGCTGTAGTCAGTTTTTAATTGATGCAATGACTGGGTTATGGCAAAAGTAAAAAGTGTCTATCGCTGTGAACAATGTGGTGCAGATCATCCTAAATGGGCAGGTCAATGTTCAGAATGTGGGGAATGGAACTCACTTCATGAGGTCAGTATTGCCCCTGCGGTGACGCATCGTGCCCAACCTAAAATGGGCGGTGGCTATGCAGGACAAGCGGCCGCCATTACCACGCTTAATAAAGTGTCTGTATCGCACGAAACCCGTTTAACAACAGGCATTGGGGAATTTGACCGTGTTTTGGGTGGCGGTTTGGTTACGGGCTCTGTGGTACTGATTGGTGGAGATCCTGGTATCGGGAAATCGACCATTTTGCTACAAACTGCGACTCACATGGCGGCTGCCAATAACACCGCTTTATATATCACAGGTGAGGAATCTCTTTCGCAAGTGGCGTTACGCGCTCAACGCTTAGACTTACCCACCGATCAACTGAAAGTCATGGCAGAAACCTGTGTCGAACGGATTTGTGAAGTTTTGGCGCATGAACGCCCTGCGGTAGCCATTCTGGACTCGATTCAAACTTTATATACCGAAACGTTGCAGTCTGCTCCAGGTGGTGTTTCACAAATTCGTGAATCAGCTGCCTTGCTGACTCGTTTTGCTAAAAATAGTGGCACTGCGCTGTTTATTGTCGGTCATGTGACCAAAGAAGGGGCTTTAGCGGGGCCGCGCGTCCTTGAACACATGGTCGATTGCGTCTTGTATTTTGAAGGACAGTCAGACTCACGCTACCGTATGATTCGAGCAGTCAAAAACCGTTTCGGTGCAGTGAATGAACTGGGCGTTTTTGGCATGACCGATAAAGGCTTACGCGAGGTTGCCAATCCATCTGCGATATTTTTGAGCCGTTATGATGAGGCAATTCCAGGTTCTATTGTCATGATTAGCCGCGAAGGAACGCGACCACTTTTAGTTGAAGTACAAGCTTTGGTGGATGATGCACATGGTCAGCCTAGACGTGTGGCTTTAGGTCTGGAACAAAACCGTCTGAATATGCTATTGGCGGTGATGCATCGGCATGGCGGCGTACAAACTTCAGGGCAAGATGTGTATGTGAATGTGGTCGGCGGCTTAAAAATTACCGAAACAGGTTCAGACCTTGCTGTACTACTTGCCTGTGCTTCTAGCTTGCGTGGCAAAGCCCTGCCACAACAATTGGCAGTATTTGGTGAGGTCGGTTTATCGGGTGAAATCCGCCCAGTACCAAATGGTCAGGAACGCTTAAAAGAAGCTATTAAACACGGATTTAAATATATTATTGTGCCGCGTGGCAATGCCCCACAAAAAGCCATTGCAGGTGTGCAAATTATTGCGGTGGCGCGTTTGCATGAAGCCTTAACTGAAGCCATGAATTTAAGTGAAAACTTAGGTTAAATCCTTGGATGATATTTTTTCAGTTTCAAGAAAAAATATCATATTTATATTGAAATTCGCAGCAAATGCCTGCATAAATACATAGCTTAACTTTATTTTAATATAGGAAAATTTGATGGAAGTTCGACAGCGTGGTTTGATCGCAGCAATGCTCACAGCGACTTTATTGGTAGCTCCGTTAGCAGCAGAAGCAAAACGTGCAGGTGGCGGTAAAAGCCATGGCATGAGTCGTTCGGCTGCTCCAACTCAGTCTTACCAACAACCTCGTCAAACAACGCCAGCACAACAACCAACAACTGCACCAGCACAGCAAAAATCTGGTCCAGGCGTAGGTGGTATGGTTGCTGCAGGTGTTGCAGGTGCGGCAATTGGTGCGGTTGCTGCCAATGCCTTGGCCGATGATCAAGCTGCAAGTGCTGCCGAAGCGCAAGAGGAAAAAGGCGGTATTCCAAGCTGGATTTGGATTTTACTCGCTGCTGCTGTTGCCTTCTTCATTTTCCGTAAGATGGGCGCAAAAAAAAAACTAACGCCTAATCCGTATGCGCCAAATAGCGGTGCCAATCAGGCACCGTTTGCGCAAACACCACCTGCTGCAGCGCCACGTAACGACAATACCAATATTTTTGGTCAATCTGTTGGGGGGTCTGCCGCTTCTACCCAAGCGCCTTTTGGTCAAGCTGCCAATAATAACGCGCCATTTGGTGCAGCTTATACCAACAGTGGCAATCAATTGCCTGATGGTTCAGAGCCTGCAACCTTTTTACGTGTAGCGCGTCAGCGTTTTAACCATATTCAGTCTATGAACACAGCCAGTAATATCGCAGAAATTCAGCGTTATTTAACTCCTGATTTATATCAGTCGATGTATCAGGACATTATGGCAAACCAAGACCAAGATGTAGCAGAGTTTTCTAACTTGAATGCCATGGTGGTCGATTCTGCAACTGAAAATGGTCAATATGTCATAAGTGTACGCTTTACAGGTACAGTCAGCGAAGACCTGAACAGTTTACCGCAACCATTTACAGAAATTTGGCACTTTGTAAAACCTGCAGGCTCTAATCAAGACTGGTTAGTGGCAGGTATTCAGCAAGAGCAATAATTTAAATGGATCTAGAAAAACAGCGACTTCGGTTGCTGTTTTTTATGCCTTTCTTTATCTAAGTTGAGACCCATCATGTTTAAACAGCACGTTTAAATCTTCTAAGACAACAACACCGAATACATCCACACTTGCCACACAAAACCAAACCCTCGATTGATTAGATCTATCAAAAAGTATCATCATTCATCAATACAGTTTATTTAGCCCACCTTCTCTTTGTATCTACCCAGAGATAAATCAAATCACGTTATCCGTATCACTTTGGTTATTTCCAGTCGATCTCCATTTACTTAGCCAACAAAAAAGCCCTGCAAACGGGCAAGGCTAAATTGTTACTGTTAAATCTATTATTCAGGCAATGGAATAAATTGCTTATCGGTATTTTGAACTTTGCGCTCACCGACTGCGACTTCCAAATCTAAGGCTTCTTCACCACGTTCAACTGAAACAGTCACCGTCGTATGCGGTGCTTGTGCAGCAACATAATTAATTAAATGCGAGGTTGAAGTAATCGCTTCATCATTCACTTTTAAAATTTTGTCACCACGTTTTAAACCTGCTTCTGCTGCAGGGCCACCGCGCAGTACATCAGCAACCACTACACCGCCTTGTGCAGGTTCTAAAATGTTGTCTTGTTGCACAGGCAACAAACTAATACCTAACCAACCACGAACCACACGTCCATCTTTTAAAATCGAGTTTAAAACCTGCTGACAGACTTGTGCAGGAATTGCAAAGCCGATGCCCAATGAACCACCTGATTGCGAGAAAATTGCCGTATTTACCCCAATCAAATTCCCTGCCACATCAATCAATGCACCACCTGAGTTACCTGGATTAATTGCTGCATCGGTTTGAATGAAATCTTCATAGGTATTAATACCCAAGTCAGAACGTCCTGTCGCAGAAATAATCCCTTGAGTCACGGTTTGTCCCACACCAAATGGGTTACCAATCGCAAGTACGACATCGCCCACTTCATTGCCACTCAGTTTAAATGGCAATACAGGCAGTTTTTCTAGATCAATTTTAATGACCGCTAAGTCTGTGTCTGGGTCAGTTCCAACAACTTTTGCAACCGCACGGCGTCCATCGTGCAAAGCCACGACAATTTGTTCAGCCTGCGCGATCACATGATTATTCGTTAAAATATAACCATCTGGACGAACAATGACCCCAGACCCCAAACTGTTTTCATTTGGGCCTTGCTTAAATTGATCGGGTAACTGATTGCCAAAAAATTCACGAAATGCAGGGTCATTTAACAATGGATGATCCATTTGTTTCACTTTTTGTGTGGTAAAAATATTTACCACCGCAGGCGCTGCCACTTTAACCGCAGCGCTATACGACACCACCCCACCTGTCCGTGTTGTATCAATTAATGGTTCAACTTTCTCGGCAGGCATTTTGACCCCATCGGCAGCCACAGGCGCTTTCGGTTTTTGCAGTTGTTGCCAAGTCACAAAGCCAATAATAACCAGAATGAGTAACACCCAAGGTAACCAGGTAAAGGTCCGGCGCACGTTTTGTACCTCTAAGTAAATTTTTTTTGATGATTAAGTCATTGAATGAGCTATTGTAAAACGAAACACAAATAGAAACATAAAAAAGCCCAAGAGTTTTGTCTTGCTTTAGTTACAATACAAAATATGTTTTGATATTGGCTAAATATGAGCAATTTGAGAAAGTTATGGCGCAGCTAAAAGAAATTATTCAATGGTGTGATCAAACTTTAAATACACATGAATTTAAAGATTACGCGCCCAACGGTTTACAAATTGAAGGTAAGTCTGAAGTTCAAAAAATTTTATGTGCAGTGACTGCCTCTCAAGAGGCTATTGATGCTGCTATTGCCCAAAATGCAGACTTACTGTTGGTACATCATGGCTATTTTTGGAAAGGCGAACCTTACCCAATTACAGGCATGCGCGGTAAACGCATCAAAAGTTTAATCCAGCATGATATTTCTTTGGTGGGTTATCACTTACCGCTCGATTCACACCCAAGTCTAGGCAATAATGCTGCCATTGCTGAATGTTTGGCATTAGAAAATTTGCAAGCCCTAGACCCGAGTGAACGTCATCCTATTGGTAATATTGGTTTTTTAAAGCAAGCCATGAGCGCAACCGAATTTCGTGACTATCTCACAGCGCGTTTAGGCTTTAAAACCATTCATCTTCCTGCCGAAAAAAGTCAGATTCAAAAAGTAGGGTTCTGCACGGGTGCAGCACAAGATTTTATTGGCAAAGCGGCAGAACAAGGTTGTGATGCCTTTATTTCGGGCGAAGTCAGTGAACGCACCTATTATGAAGCCAAAGAACTAGGCGTGCATTATTATGCCTGCGGACATCACGCGACTGAGCGCTATGGTGTACAACGACTCGCAAAAGCTATTTCAGAACAGTTTAATATTGAGTATAGTTATTTTGAATTAAATAACCCAATTTAATACACCGTTTCACCCAACGATTTCACTCAAATGACATCTGTGTTTAACATAGTCTTTAGATGTATACATTCGAGTCTTATTCTGTATGGTTATTTATACCTAATGCGCAATTTGATCTCGAAATCTATTACAATAGAGCCACTTAATGTTAAAACCCAGCAAAATGCAAGGAATTGAAAACATGACAACCATTACTTTACCGGCTTTACCATACGGTTACGAAGATCTTGCTCCACACATCAGCAAAGAAACTTTAGAATTCCACCACGACAAACACCACAACACTTATGTTGTGAACCTGAACAACTTGATCGCGGGTACGGAGCTTGAAGGTAAAACTTTAGACGAAATCATCAAAGCAACTGCAGGCGATGCAGCTAAAGCTGGTGTATTCAACAACGCAGCGCAAGTTTGGAACCACACGTTCTACTGGAACTGTATGGCGAAAAACGGTGGTGGTAAAGCTACTGGTGCTTTGGCTGCTAAAATTGATGAAGCTTTCGGTTCTTACGAAAAATTTGCTGAAGAATTTGCTGCTGCTGCAACAACTCAATTCGGTTCAGGTTGGGCTTGGTTAGTAGCTGACGAAGTGAATGGCAAACTTTCTATTATGAAAACTTCAAATGCTGACACACCAATGGCGCACGGCAAAGTTGCAGTATTGACGATTGACGTTTGGGAACACGCTTACTACATCGACTTCCGTAATGCACGTCCTGTTTACATCAAAACTTTCTTAGAAAGCCTTGTAAACTGGGATTACGCAAATGCGAAATACGCAGGTCAAGATGCTGGTGTAGAAAAATAATTTCTATTTTTCTGTAGAAAAACTGCTCTTTATGGGCAGTTTTTTTATTTTTGCAGATGAAATGAATATTTATAAAGCAAACAATACATTTCTGATGATGAACGTGTTGACGACTTAAACTTTCATCCCTAAAATGCCCCACAGATTCTCCAATAGCTCAGTCGGTAGAGCGACGGACTGTTAATCCGCAGGTCCCTGGTTCGAGCCCAGGTTGGAGAGCCAATCTATTCTCCCATAGCTCAGTCGGTAGAGCGACGGACTGTTAATCCGCAGGTCCCTGGTTCGAGCCCAGGTGGGAGAGCCAAGATTCTAAAAATCCCACGCAGTATGACGTGGGATTTTTTTTTGCAATTTTTATTGTTTTTATAGTGGATATGATGTTCTAAACGAATGGAACAGGCCTCACTCTCCCCTTAAATCAAAATTAAAACCATACAGTGAAGATCGGGCTATCCCCTCTTGTGATGACTCTATTTTTTCGCTAACTTAGTTTCATCAACAACAATAAAACTTGAAAGCCCATGCAAGCGCCTTGGTTAAAATCCCTGATTTTTTGGACAATTCTGATTGTGGTGATTTTTGCAATTTTTCAATGTACGCAAAAATCTGAAAGCAATAAAACTGCTGCGACACTCATGTATGAACGTCTGTATCAATGCAGTCGTGATCTGAACGCACAACAACAAGCCACCTTAAAACAAATTCAAAGCCAAGTGAAAACAGAAATGACTCAGCAAGAGATGCTGCAATTAATTAACTTATGTCGTAAAACCAACCCACCACAGACACGCGAAGATTATATAAAAGCCATTCAAGCACTCTAAAAACTGCGTTGAAACAAAGCTAGATGATTATTTTTAAAGCAGTTAATCTATAATTACGGTTTTTTTTCAATTCCAGCTTGACCAAAAACAGATACCCACATAGAATGCGTGTCAGATTCTCCCATAGCTCAGTCGGTAGAGCGACGGACTGTTAATCCGCAGGTCCCTGGTTCGAGCCCAGGTGGGAGAGCCAAAATTCTTAAAAAACCCACGCATTATGACGTGGGTTTTTTATTCCTGCTGTTTAGGGTCTAACGACACCGCATCATCTATGTTTGAATCCAGTCAATCGACTTTCTTGCTTATTGGCAGCTTGGCTAGCCTTGCCCTGTTTATCTTAATTTTTAAGCAATTATTTTTCCCCAAGAAAAACTTTTATCCTAAACCGATGATGACTGCTTTTGAACGCAGAATGTTTATGCGTTTAAAACAAGCTTTTCCTGAGCATCACATCTTGGCACAAGTGGCGTTTAGCGCATTAATCACCAACAACCACTATAAAATTCGTGCGCTGTTTAATCGTAAAGTGACTGATTTTGTGATCTTAAATGCAGAAATGCAGGTCATTGCAATTATAGAGTTAGATGACCCCTCACATATTGGCAAAGAACAGGAAGATGCAGAACGGGATGCAATGTTTCACGAGGCAGGTTATCGCGTTGTCCGATACACCGAAATTCCGAGTATCAGACAATTGCAATCAGATTTGAGCTGAAATCATCAACTCGATATTAAGGTGTAGCTTCTGAAGCGGCTTGTATCTGACTGGCCTGCTTCGCTTGTTGTTCTGCAGCTTCACGCGCTTCAATACGCGCAATAATTTCTGCCTGCTGTTGTTTATATTTTTCCTGATTTTTAGCATCACTATTAACTGCTAAAAATGCCATGCTAACCAAGAAAATAGGAATCAACAAACCTAAGCTTGCCAAGAAAATCATCTTTTTTAGGCTTGGCTTTTTTGCAGGTGCTTGCTGTTCAGACTGTGACATCATCTATTCCTAATTCAAACTTCAAAATGAGGCTCAATATATCAGAATAATGCTGATTGTGCTTTGTGCATAAGTACGCACGTTCTAATGCTCAGTTTAATTTTTAACAGCAAAAATTGATCAGCGATCGAATAAAAAAGCACCTGACCAAACTACCATCAGATGCTTTGCTCAGTTTTTTATCGCACAGAAATATTTACATTAAAGCCAATACGATTCCTGAAAAAATAATCAGCCCTACCCAACGGTTATGACGAAATGCCCAAAAACAACGTTGCGGATCTTTATCTTTAGTTTTACTCCATTGATATATAAAGTCTGCAACCACCACCAATAACGCCGCTAAACCAAACGGAATCAATAAATTTTCTAACCACAATGCCGTACCAATCAAAAGCACACTGCCCGCTTGCAACAATGAAATAATCTGAATGTCATAGCGACCAAATAAAATTGCGGTAGATTTCACCCCAATTTTCAAATCATATTCACGGTCAGTAATTGCATATTGGGTGTCATAAGCCACAGTCCACGCCAAATTGCCAAAATACAATAACCAACAAGTAAGATCAGGCGTTGCACCTACAGCGGTATAAGCCATAGGGATAGACCATGAAAATGCCGCTCCCAAGAACACTTGCGGTAAATGAGTGTAGCGTTTCATAAATGGATAAATAAACGCTAAAAATAATGCCCCAAATGACCAATAAAAAGTTTCAATCGGTAAGAACAACAACATGGCTGCGCTAAGTGCAACCAAACCCAAGAATACATAAATGGCTTCTTTGGCACTAATCACACCCGTGGCTAAAGGACGTGTTTTGGTACGCTCCACATGACCATCCACCTTACGGTCAGCAAAGTCATTAATGGCACAACCTGCGGCGCGCATAAAAATTGTGCCTAGAATCATAGGGATTAATATCCCGATAGACGGCATGCCCTGATTAGCAATCCACAAGGCCCACATGGTTGGCCAAAACACCAGTTCTGTGCCAATCGGTTTATCGAAACGACACAAATAATAATATGCTTCTAAACGCTCACGCCACGTGATCTGCTGTGCCAATGCCATACCAATCTCGTATCTTAATGTTGTTGAATAAATTGCTCAAAACGCGGTAAAAAAGTTTCTTGCACAATAAATTTACAGCCATGCCAAGTATAGCAACTCTGTCGTGTCCAGCCTTCATCGAGCAAAACCACACGCCTTTGACACAACGGATTGGTACGCTGAAATAAAAACCAGCCAATGGGTTTATTGCCAATATGCTGAAATAAACGGGCTTTGCTTTGCAAACTTAGAATCGGAAAAATACTTTTGGCTTTGACCCATGGCTGTTCATCACACCCATATAAATAGCTTTCACGCACCCATGAAGTGTGCCAATGTGGCATTTGCATCCACTGGGCATCTTGTAAATTTAAACGCTGAAAAGATTGCTGCAGTGGTTCAACTTTAAATTGTCCGCCTGCGAGCTGAGTCAGTTGTTGGGTCAAAGAACCTGCTGCATATAGCCATGTTTTTAATTCAGAAGGCAGATTTTCCTGCTTGGGAAAAATAGGCTGTGTTCGCATGTTCCGCCACCTTAACAAGATAGCCTAGTGTAGCCCAAATTTAGGCAAAGTTTTGTGACCGATGGCGCAATTCCCTGCAATTATCCAAAAAAAATTAAGCGAATTCTTATATTTTGATAAAATCCATGCCAACTTAAAACCATGATTACCCAATCTAAAACAAAAAACCCGCCGAAGCGGGTTTTTCAAATTTGAGATTTTCGATGTCTTACAAGCTGTAGTACATATCAAATTCAACTGGGTGAGTCGTCGTGTTCAAACGACGTACATCTTCAGTTTTCAATTCGATATAAGCATCAAGCATGTCTTTGGTGAATACACCACCTTTTAATAAATAGTCGTGATCTTCTTTCAAAGCATCAAGCGCCATTTCTAGGTTGTGTGCCACAGTTGGGATTTTCGCTTCTTCTTCAGGCGGAAGGTCATACAAGTTTTTATCTGCAGCTTCACCTGGGTGAATCTTGTTTTGAATACCGTCAAGACCCGCCATCAACAATGCCGCAAAACCTAAGTACGGGTTCATCATTGGATCAGGGAAACGTGCTTCAATACGTTTGCCTTTCGGGCTAGACACGTAAGGAATACGAATAGATGCAGAACGGTTACGCGCTGAGTAAGCCAACATAATTGGTGCTTCAAAGTGCGGTACTAAACGCTTATATGAGTTGGTCGATGGGTTAGTCAACGCGTTCAAAGAGCGGGCATGTTTGATAATACCGCCAATGAAGTACAACGCCATTTCTGACAAACCTGCGTATTCATCACCTGCAAATAAGTTTTTGCCATCTTTAGAGATAGACATGTGTACGTGCATACCTGAACCGTTATCGCCTACCATTGGTTTAGGCATAAAGGTTGCAGTTTTTGCATATTGATGCGCAACGTTCCAAACTGCATATTTGAACTGTTGCACTTCGTCAGCTTTACGCACCATGGTATTGAAGCTCACACCAATTTCTAACTGGCAAGATGCAACTTCGTGGTGATGTACTTCTACACGACCAGGCCCCATGATTTCTTCAATTTTTGCACACATATCTGCACGCATATCTTGAGAAGAATCTACTGGTGGTACTGGGAAATAACCGCCTTTCACACGTGGACGGTGACCTGAGTTACCAGCTTCGTAGTCTTTACCTGTAGACCATGCAGCTTCTTCAGCGATTAATGTGTGGCGCGCGCCAGACATATCGATGTCCCATTTTACTTCGTCAAATACAAAGAATTCTGGTTCTGGGCCAAAGAAAGCAGTATCACCAATACCTGTCGATTTTAAATATTCTTCAGCACGGCGAGCAATAGAGCGTGGATCGCGGTCATAGCCTTGACCTGTCGATGGTTCGATAACATCACACGTTACAACCACTGTTGGTTCTGCAAAGAACGGGTCAATAAAACCTGTGTTGGCATCTGGGCGTAAGATCATGTCTGATGCTTCGATTCCTTTCCAGCCTTCAATTGAAGAACCATCAAACATTTTACCGTCTTCAAAGGTATCTTCATCGATACTGTCTGCAGGATAAGTTACGTGCTGCTCTTTACCCTTAGTATCTGTAAAGCGGAAATCGACCCATTTTGCACCACTTTCTTGGATGAGTTGAAGGACCTTGTTCGCCATGCTCATTTTGCTCCGATGTTTTTTGTTGCACCCGAAAGTGCGTGTTAGTAGTTGGCAGTTATTAAGCAATTAGCGTACCAACTTTTAAAAGCAAAGCTAAAACCATGAATTCCGTATGAGAATACATCATTTAAAAAAATTACTTTGTCTCTATTATACTGTCAGAAATACGATTTGCACCATATTCAAACACTGTTCATTTGATTTGATTTAAAACTGCAAAACATAGCACCATTTTAGTGCATTTATGTTTTATTTCTGTTGAATTGTAGATCAAAAAATAGCTCAAACAGTATCTATGCAAGCATTTTGCTGTGCCATGGTTGTATTGAGCAATGCAAATTATCCGACCAATCTTAAACAACACTTTATTTTTTATTGAGCAAAAATAATAAGATCGTTTAAAAATCCTAAATCTGTATTCTTTTCGAGCAAGCTGATTGAAAATACCTTTACTACACATTTGTATTTTCTATCGATGTTTTGCAATCAAACTACCTGACGTGAACCGCTAATAACATGCGCCATGATGCTACTTTTTAGCGCATTTTTTACGTTATCTATAAGTGTGAAGCTAAAATATGACTGCTGAATGACCCTGTTTGATCATGTGTTCATTTCTTTCAGATCAAACCTGAACAATGTGTAATAAGCTTTGAAAATCTATAAATTGGTGAATGCGCTGATAAGCTTTAACAGGGATTATCATATAAATAGTCCGCAGAAAATGCTTATTTTTTGCTATGATGATAAGCGCTTCCTTATTCCACCTTCTTTTCGACAAGAAAAATAAAGTCCTTTCTCATTATAGGCGCAGGAATAAAGCAAATTATCTCAGACTCTTTAGCACTTAAAGTGTTCAATTTTCAATAGGTTAGCTCATGCTTTTAATGATCGATAATTATGACTCTTTTACCTACAACATCGTCCAGTATTTTGGCGAGTTAAATCAGGAAGTAAAAGTCGTTCGTAATGATGCCGTGACATTAGAAGATATTGAGCGATGGCAACCCAAGTATTTGGTGATTGGCCCAGGCCCTTGTTCTCCATCTGAAGCAGGGATTTCTATTCCTGCCATTCAGCATTTCGCAGGCAAAATTCCGTTACTGGGCGTGTGTTTAGGACACCAAAGTATCGGACAAGCCTTTGGTGGAAACATTGTGCGCGCTAAAACCGTGATGCATGGTCGTTTATCGGATATGTACCACAGCAACACAGGTATTTTTAGCAATCTGCCTTCACCATTTTCTGCAACCCGTTACCACTCTTTGGTGATTGATCAAGCAACCTTGCCAGATTGTCTGGAAGTGACATGCTGGACCAAAGAAGCAGATGGTTCGATGGAAGAAATTATGGGCGTGAAGCACAAAACTTTGCCTGTTGAAGGCGTGCAATTTCACCCCGAATCGATCCTGAGCCAACACGGTCATCAAATCTTTAAAAACTTTTTGGAAATTTACGCATAATGAGCGAGTCAAATCACATGAATATTCAACAAGCACTCAACCATATTACAAAACAAATTCACCTGACTCAGCCTCAAATGGAAGATGTGATGCGCGCGATTATGTCGGGCGAAGCAACAGACGCTCAAATTGGTGCATTGATGATGGGCTTACGCTTAAAAGGCGAAAGCATTGATGAAATTACTGCTGCTGCACGTGTAATGCGTGAATTTGCCATCAAAATTGATGTCAGCGATATTCCTTACCTCGTGGATATTGTCGGCACAGGTGGCGATGGTCAAAACCTATTTAACGTATCTACCGCCTCTTCCTTTGTCATTGCAGCTGCAGGTGCAACCATTGCCAAACACGGTAACCGTGGGGTTTCAACCAAATCAGGCTCATCTGACTTACTTGAGCAAGCAGGCATTAATCTTGACTTAAACATGCAACAAACTGAACGCTGTATTCGTGAAATGGGCGTAGGTTTCTTGTTTGCACCGAATCATCACAAAGCCATGAAATATGCGGTTACCCCGCGTAAAGAGTTGGGTATTCGCAGTATTTTCAACTTGCTTGGGCCATTGACTAACCCTGCGGGTGTAAAGCGTTTTGTCATTGGGGTGTTTAGCAATGAATTATGCCGCCCGATTGCAGAAGTGATGAAACAGCTCGGTGCTGAGCATGTCATGGTGGTGCATTCTAAAGATGGTTTAGATGAAATTAGCCTTGCTTCGAGCACTTATGTTGCAGAACTCAAAGATGGTGAAATTACCGAATGGGAACTTACCCCTGAAAGCGTGGGAATTGAATCTCAAACTTTAACAGGACTGATTGTAGAAAACTCTGCTGAAAGCTTGAGTTTGATTAAAGATGCTTTAGGCAAAAACAAATCAGACAAAGGCGAAAAAGCGGCCAATATGATTGCACTCAATGCGGGTGCGGGTATCTATGTTTCGGGTCTAACTACAAGCTACAAACAAGGTGTCGCTTTGGCACATGACATTATTTATGGTGGACAAGCTTTGGAAAAAATGGGCGTGTTGTCTGAATTTACCAAAACGCTCAAACAGTACGAAGCATAAAGCAAATCAGGAAGGTGCATCATGGTGGATATTAGCAATACCATTTTAGGTAAAATTGTAGAACGTAAAAAAGAAGAGTTTGCCGAGCGTTTAAAACAACGCAGTTATGCAGACCTAGAACAATTGGCACGTGCAGCAACACCTGCACGTGGCTTTGCACAAGCCTTGCATAACAAACGCCCAGCGGTGATTGCGGAAATTAAAAAAGCATCACCATCTAAAGGCATTATTCGTGAAAACTTTGACCCTGCCGAAATTGCACAGCAATATGAAGCCGCAGGCGCAGCCTGTTTATCTGTGCTGACTGATGTCGATTTCTTTCAGGGTGCAGATGAAAATATTCAGATTGCCCGTTCACACTGTAACTTGCCTGCTCTGCGTAAAGATTTCTTGATTGATCCGTATGGTGTGGTGGAAGCACGTGCCTTACATGCAGACTGTGTGTTATTGATTGTATCTTGCTTATCTGACCAACAGTTGGAAGAAATGTCGGAAACGGCTTTTGAACATCATTTAGATGTGTTGGTTGAAGTGCATGATGAAACTGAATTGGAACGTGCTTTAAATCTTTCAGAGCGTTGTATTTTAGGGGTCAATAACCGAAATTTAAAAACCTTTGAAGTCGATTTAAATACCTCATTGCGTTTAAAAAACTTGTTGCCACCTGCACGTTTATTGGTCACGGAAAGTGGTATCGCCACACCAGAAGACGTCCGTATGATGCAAGACCATGATATTCACAGTTTCTTGGTCGGTGAAAGTTTTATGAAACAAGCACGTCCTGACCATGTCTTTACGGCACTGTTTGGTCAGCCTGAAAATCTATAATCCAATTTGAAATACCATGAGTAAACATGATTCTTCGCTTTCTAAAGAACAGTACAATTTACTGAAATCTTTTAAAAAGCAAATCACTCAGCCTCATACTTCAAGCATTGCCAAGCCGTCTGAACCCAAAGTTCAGACGCCTGAGCAACAACAGGAAGATGATCTCGCATTGTTTCGTCAGCAAATGCAAGGCGTTCAAAAAATGGATGCAGGCAATATTGTAAAAATCGAACACACTGCCAAGAAAAAACCAGATGCTCAAACGCTGGCCAAACGTGCAGCAGCCATAGGGCCTATGGAAACCGATGACACCTTGCTGTCCGATACGCAAGCCATGCTCAATCCAGTGGGTAGCCAAGCTTCGTTGAGCTATCGCATTGCAACCTTGCAGCATAAAGTGTTTGAAGATTTAAAAGCAGGCAACTTGCGCTGGTTTGAAGCTGTGGATCTGCACGGTTGTACCGTAGAAGAAGCACGGATTGCCGTTTTGCAAATTATTCAAATGGCTAAAGATGAAAACCAGAACGTGATTAAAATTGTGCATGGCAAAGGCCCTGAAGCCATTTTAAAAACTTATGTAAATGGTTGGCTGCGTCAGCATCGTGATGTTTTGGCTTTTGTGAGTGCGCCTGAAAAACAAGGTGGCACTGGTGCAGTTTTAGTGTTGCTCAAACGCAGCGAAAAGAACCCAAAGTTTAAACAGTAATCGGTTTCATCTTTTAAACAAGGCATTGCAATAGTTTTCTGTTACAATGCCGACCTTGTTCAATATCAGTGTAAGTGAACACGTCTTATGTCTATGCAGCAATCCTACGCAAACATCCTAACCGCCGTTGGTGAAGATCTTAATCGTCCAGGTCTAAAAGATACGCCGATGCGTGCTGCTAAAGCTTTTTCGTATTTAACTTCGGGCTATAGCCAAACCTTAGCCGAAGTGACCAATAATGCCGTATTTCCATCCGACAACCGTGAAATGGTCTTGGTGAAAAATATTGAGTTCTACTCACTGTGTGAACATCATTTATTGCCATTTTATGGTCGTGTGCATATTGCTTACTTACCTGAAGGCAATGTTTTAGGCTTGTCTAAATTTGCCCGTATTACCGAAATGTTTGCGCGTCGTTTGCAAATTCAGGAAAACCTGACTCAACAAATTGCGGAAGCTGTGGCTGAAGTGACCCAAGCACGTGGTGTGGCAGTAGTAATTGATTCAGCTCATATGTGTATGATGATGCGTGGTGTAGGTAAGCAGGAATCGACCACTCGAACTGTTTCTTTTGTGGGCGATTTTAAAACCGATAAAGAAGCCCGCCGTGAATTTTTAAGTGCGGTGCCTGAAAGTTTTTAAATTGTGGCTAAGTTCCACAATCAAATAAAAAATCCCGAAATTTATGTTCGGGATTTTTTTGGTTTTAGATTAAAAAATCAGCTTGATACATCTTCATCTTTAGCCTACAGACACATTGTTGCGTCCATTATTTTTTGCCATATACAAGGCTTTATCCACTTCTTCAAAAAAACGTTGATAGTCTGGATGTCCATCATATTCATGCACACCAATACTAATAGTAAAGTTAAATTCTTCACCTGTTGATGTTTTTAAAGTGGCTTTTTCGACACGTTTACGAATATTTTCTGCAACCACTAAGGCACGATCAATGGTGGTATCAATCTGTAACAGTAAAAATTCTTCGCCACCAATACGGAAAGCATAGTCACTGCCTTTTGCATATTGCAAAATCACATCAGCTAAAAACTGTAATGCATCATCCCCTGCTGCATGTCCATAGCGGTCATTAATTGATTTAAAATGATCGGCATCTATCGCCAACAATGTTAAAGGCGAATTATTTTTTCGTGAAAAATTAATTTCGCGGGATACAATGGTATTTAAATAACGGCGGTTGAGCAGTTGAGTTAAGGCATCATTGCCTGAACTGATATATTCAGACACCTGAAAAATTTGATCGACTAAATGCAAAATTTCACGATTCTTGGCACGAATGGATTGAATCATTTCAATTGCCTGTGCCTGACTTTCACATTGACCAATTTTCTGAATTAATTCATCCACCTGATAAATAAATTCAGTAATAGTTTGTACTTGTTCCGAACTTGAAAATGCATAAGCCGCTTTATGAATAAACCATAAACCAAATTCTGTTTTAGATAAAATCGGTTGCGTCATTTTGGTGTGATCGGACACCACCTGAAACATCAGTTCATTTTCCCAATCCAGCAAAGTTCCGCGTTGTCGATCTTTGTGCACGGCAACATCTTGCATGGCAGAAAATAAGCGATAGGTATGTTTCATATCATTATGTACTTCGACCTTCATTTCATAAGATCGGCACATAATTTCTGTGGCAAAGCATAAAATTTGGCTTAAATAATTAAACTGATTTAAGTTGCTATTGGCTTCTGTTGCAAAAAACTCAAAAGCCTTTTTTATAATAACGCGCACACCACGAATAATCAGCCAAGATGGAATTTGTACACGTGCATGCACATCGCCCACTTTAAATTGCTTTTCTACAATCTCGTTATAATTGTGTTGAAACGGAACTTCAAAACTGGAAATTAGCCACTGATATAAAGAGTTTTTTAAGCGATTCTTCACCATCTCTGCAGACAAAAATTCTGTCGCATGTTCTTCAAGCAACATTTGCTGATAGAACTCGATCACAAAATCTTCTGCATGTGCTTGAATAAACTGGAATGTCGCTTGCAAATCTTCTGGCTTAAATTGCTCGCAAATTGACTTCCATTGCTCTGCAAGCTCATGCGTACACTCTTGATACATCCACAACAACCCAGCCAAAAGAAACTGCTAAATTTTAACGGGTTTCACCAGCAACTCAACTTGTTTAGCTGGTTTTTTACAATTCAGTATAAATTCAACAGCTCTTTAAAAAAAATGCACATAGCCTAAACTGGTCTTGTTCCAGTCCTGTTTGTCCTGTTGTTGATATTCCCAACCCAATCGCAACACATGCTGCGGGTTGAGTACATATTGCAACTGGCTGTTCAGCTTAAATTGCCATTGGTGACGATCTTCCCAATACGGTAATTCAAGCTGAACCAAACTATTCATGCGTGCTGACCAGATATTTTGACAACCCAGTGTTGGGCCAATTCCAACACGCCAGCCTTTGTCTAAAGCCTTACCCGCTTGCACATGATTTTGAATTTGCACATAACACAAATGTTCACGCGCTTGATTAGCCACGCTATAACCAAACTGTGTTTTTAAACTTAAAACACCATGCTGTTCCGTTTCGCTAAAAGCCCCGTGCGAATTCAGGGCTTCTTGCTGCCAACCCAAATTAAAGCCCCAACTAAGTGGTGTTTTAAATGCGGTCATTGGGTTATAAGAGTTCACCGAGAGTAAATCTAACTGATTCAGTTTTAAGCGGTCTTCACGATATTGCACAGAAGCTTCTAAAAAGTTGAGTTGCGTCCCTGTACGAAAACCACCTTGCGGATCAAGTAAATCATGGTAAGCCTGTCGATGACTCAACTCTACAAAATGCTCGCCTTGCACCTCGCCAGTACGCACAGCAAAGCTTCGTGCATGATGCCCCTGCACAGGATCGACCTGAGGGCGTGCGACATCCTGACGTTGTTTTTCTAAATTGATCTGACTTCTTAAACTTAAAATTTGTCTCAATCGCGGTTGTGCAATTTTGGCTTCAATTTTGCGTCCAATCAGTTTCAGATACAAATCGTCATAAGCCATTTCCAGAATTTTAGCTTGATCGATTTGGCTGTGATTTTGCAAAACTGCCGCCACATTTTCAGGTTCTGCTTCGGCCACTTGATGGGCAGTTTTTGCCAACGCTGTGCCATGTTGTCTAGCTTGCGCCAATAACTGAGTTTCCAAAGCAGGACGATAGACAACATCTGCCACTAAATTTTCCTGCTCTACAGCTTTTAGTGTTTCAATTGGAATAGATGCGACTTTAAACTGCTGCTGTAAATTTAGCTCAGGACGCACCAAATCCATTAAGCCCAATAAGCGATAGGCACAATTGTCACTGATAAAATAATACGGAAATTGCACATGCTTCATTTCCCAAATGTGCTGCACTAAAAATGTGGTTTCCTGCTCATTCAGTGCCAGTTCATATTCCCACAAATCTCGGCTTTCTAAATCGCCATATTCTTTTACTTTGCGGTAATACGGCATCAGTGAATATTCACCCGGATATTGCCCTGTAAGTCCTTTCCATGCATAAGACCAATCTTCGCTGCCCGTTACCGTTGCTGCATAATTGACAGCATAGGAAATTAAATTCAGTTGTTTTTGATCTTTTGGGTCTAAGCGCAATAAAGTATGCCCAAACATAGAACTTGGATTGCCCATAAAGTCTGTGGCATAAATCAGCACTGCTTTATAAGGTTTAATTTGTCCAATCCATTCGTCCAATTCAGGACATTGCACCTGTGCCAAATCTTGTTGAGGAATTTGTAATTGTTCAATTAACCAGCGGCTACGTGCAGGAAATTTGCACTGCACAGATTGATTGGCAGGCGCTGTTTCAAATAATGCCTGCACATTGCGAAGTAACTCTTGGTTTAAATTGCTTCCGCCTTGTTCCGACACAAAATAGCCTGCATATTGCACTTCACTTTTGCCTTGCTGCGCATACATTAAACGCTGCCAAGTCACCTGTTCTGCCAAGTGTAGGTCTTTGGCTTTTTGCACATAATGTGCGGAAAACATCGCTAATTTATTTGTATTTTGTACTGTAGAAGTGGCTGTAAGTGGCTGAATCTGTATTGGAGATATTTCAGGAGATAACGCAAAAACCGTAGGAGATAAAAAAACTAAACTACTTAAAACAATTGATTTCATGGACATTTTATAAATTTTATATAGGGTCTAAACGTATTCTTGTGCTATAAAAAAGCCCTGCGAATGATGCAGGGCTTTATTCAAACTTAAACGTATGCTTTTAAAACGTCATCATTCGCCATCACGCTCTGTAAAGATGCCAATACTTCTAAAGAAGTCTGGTTTTCTGCAGAATAAATAGATGCAAAGTTTTGCTTAGAAACCGCAAAGAAATGTGCTTTATCTTCTGCTTTAATGCTTAATAATTCAGCCAATACGTTCAAGCTTTCGCCTTCACCAACTGCCATATCGCGTGCCAATGTTTCAGCATTTTCATTGGTAAATGTCACAACTTGTGCAGTTACTGTACCTGTACCGCTACAACCTAAAGTACCAAATGTGATACCAAACAATTGGTTTGCAAAAATACCGTTTGTAGTTGCTGCTAAAATTTTTGCAACTTTGCCAGACTGACCTGCCCAAACTTGAGAACCGATACCACAACCTGCATCACGGTCTGCAAATGCTGCTGTAGAACCCACTGCCAAGACAGCAGCCAATGCTAATTTTTTAATCATCGCCTTACTCCAGAGATTTATTATTCGAAAAATTATGCTTCGAATCGTTATTCTTTATTGCTATGTGTAATTTTTATTACACTATTTTAAGATAGCGAGATGTCACTCAGAAGGCAAAACATTTATCACAAAATCAGGCATTATTTTTGTGCATTTTTGTAGCGTCGATTGGTTTTTAGCTTAAAGATTGGTCTTAAATTTGAAAATAGATTTTAGTGTTGAAGATAGCATTTAGATTTACTGCTGCTGTTGATCCTCAGTTTTCAGTGCCCACTGCCCTTCTGCATCGCGATAACCCAAAATTTTCATGACCAGAACCAGACTCAGTAACAGCAATAAATACCAAGAACCGAGTTTGCCCCAGCCGACCATGTGCCACGCATCGACCTGACTTGGATACAACCATATTTGATAAAAGGTGCTAATGTTTTCTGCGACCCAAATAATAAAAGCCAAAAGCATCAATACAGGCAACATTGGCAGTTGTAATTGAGACCGTTGTAATTGAAAACGAATTTTGGTTTTCCAGAAAATCACAACGCTCCACGCAAACAAGCCATAACGAATATCGGGGATAAAAAACTTGCTCATGAAGTTGATATAAGACAACACTGCCAAAGCCAACATATTGCTAAAAGTCGGCAAATTCAGCAAAGATACCCGATACAAACGCAAAGAACGCGCAAAGAAACTGCCAACTGCAGAATACATAAAGCCTGCAAAAAGCGGTACGGTCATAATTTTAAAGACAGCAGGTTGAGGATATTGCCACGATGCAATTTGTGGATGGGTTAAAAAAATTTCCATGATCATCGCCAAAATGTGAAACAAGGCGATGACTTTGGCTTCTGCCCAAGATTCTTGTTTTAAATATAAAAGACAAACTTGAATAATTAAGGCATAAAACAATAAATAGTCGTAACGGAAAAATCCGAAATATTCCTGACTGCCCATTGATGCAGTGAGTGCAAATGCAATCAGCAATAAAATTCCAAATAAGGCAGCCGAAGCTGCCTTAGTCGAAAACTCAAGTCCTGACTTTAACCATGTTATCCACATGATCTGACAACCTGACCGAAGCTGAGATTACACTTATACATCTACAAATGATCCATCTATATCATTGTGCGATTATAGATATTTGGCACTGTATTCATGTACCGTGTCGATAAATACTTTAGGACGTTCAGGGTCTACCCACTGGGTAATACCATGCCCTAAGTTGGCTACATAACCTGTTTTTTCACCATTGGCATAGGCATCATCCAGCATCGCACGTGTTGCTTTGGCAATTGCTTCAGGTGAACCGTACAAAGTGGCTGGGTCTAAGTTACCCTGCAATGCGGCACGACCACTCACCGTTTGACGTGCGACATTTAACGGTGTTGTCCAGTCCAGACCAAAAGCATCTGCACCTGTTGCAATCATTGGCTCCAGCCATTGACCGCCACCTTTGGTAAATAAAATAACAGGGATTTTACGTCCATCTTTTTCACGTTGCAGACCTGACACAATTTTCTGCATATAGTGGAGTGAAAATTCAAGATATTCACGATGGGCCAATGCACCGCCCCAACTATCAAAAATTTGTACTGCCTGTGCGCCTGCATCAATTTGTGCATTTAAGTATTCGGTCACTGCATCGGCCAAACGGTCTAATAGTGCATGTAAAACTTCAGGCTGTGCGTACATCATGTTTTTGGTGAAACGGAAATCTTTGCTTGAACCACCTTCAACCATATACGTTGCCAAAGTCCATGGACTACCTGAAAAACCAATTAAAGGCACTTGTCCGCCCAAAGCAGAACGAATGGTCGATACTGCATTCATGACATAGTCTAAGTCTGACTTGG
The DNA here is from genome assembly GCF_004331005.1 of Acinetobacter sp. ANC 5045. NCBI lineage: Bacteria > Pseudomonadati > Pseudomonadota > Gammaproteobacteria > Moraxellales > Moraxellaceae > Acinetobacter > Acinetobacter sp. ANC 5045. The sequence continues at coordinate 30,754 of NZ_SJNS01000013.1, forward strand.
CATTAAATTTAGGTAAATTGGCAACGTCTTGCTCGGTACGCACCGTTTTATGAAACTTTGGCCCTTCGCCTACTTCAAAATACAGACCTAAGCCTAATGCATCGGGTACAGTTAAAATATCTGAAAATAAAATCGCAGCATCTAATTCATAACGACGCAAAGGCTGTAAAGTCACTTCACAGGCAAATTCAGTATTTTTGCATAGAGAAAGAAAATCTCCTGCCTGCGCACGTGTAGCACGATATTCTGGTAAATAACGTCCTGCCTGACGCATCATCCATACGGGCGTGCAATCTACTGGCTCACGTAATAAGGCACGAAGAAAACGATCATTTTTTAAGGTCGTCATTTACTTTCCCAACTCATTTTCAATCTTGCAGCCATCATATCAAAAAGGTTGAAGTTTTAATAACTTCATTTCTTGCTCGTCTTTTCAGCCTATTCTAAGTGTTCAAATTCAGCTTACGTTTATGTGAAATACATCACACAAACAAAAGTCACTGTAAAATTGGGGTTATCTTGCATATTTACACAAAACAACTACTGCATCTCCTTAGTTTTTCTGCAATACTTGGCTAGTTTTTATCTATGTAAATGAATAATTCTCAAGGTTGAATTACATGTTGGTTCGCACAATACTCGCAATGAGTTTAAGTTGCATTTTTGCAGGGACTACTTTTGCTGCATCTACTGCTGAACAACCGTTAAATCCACAAGTGATTAGCAATACCGCTATTGAAGATCCGATTGATCCTTTAGCGACAGAAGCATCGGCTGCACAAAATAATCTAAATGCAACAGACACTGCTATTACGCAACAAGAACAAAATGATTTAAATAAGGCTTCAAAAACCTTAGATGATCTACACAAAACTGAAGATACCACTGCCGATGTAGGCACTGCACCAACAAAAAGCTCTGCAAGCCAAACTGCTACATCCAACACAGCAGCACCAAAAGCTTCATGGACTTTAGATGGCTTAAATAATGCTACTTGGTATGAAAATATTGGTAAAGGTCAGTTCCCTGTGTATGCACGTGCACACGTGATGCTGAACAATTCACATGCTTCTCCAGGTGCAATTGATGGCACTAGTGGTAAGAACACCCTAAAAGCAATTGCATCATTCCAGCAAATGAATGGCATTAGCCCAACGGGTATTTTAACCAAAGAAACTTGGGATGCGTTGGTTGCACGTCAAGGTTCACGTCCTGCATTTGTAGAATACACGGTTACTGAAGCGGACTTAAAAGGTCCTTATGCGAAATCTATTCCGCATGACTATGCAGAACAAGCCAAAATGAAAGGCTTGTACTACACCCGCGTAAGTGAAATGTTAGGTGAAAAATTCCACATGGATGAAAATTTCTTAAAGAAATTAAATCCGAATGCAACATTTAATAAAGTGGGTGAAAAGTTATTGGTGACCAACGTTCGCAATGACTTACCTGAAGACATTCACCTGATTGTGGCGCACAAAGGTGCAAAACAACTGTATTTGTTCAACAAACAAAACCAAATGGTCGGCTCATTCCCAGCAACCATTGGCAGTGCAGATACTCCATCGCCAACAGGTACTTATAAAGTGACAGGTGTTGCACCAAACCCATGGTACAGCTATTCACCAAGTAACTTTATTCAGGGCAAAAACTTAAAACCGCTGTCTTTACCACCAGGCCCTAACGGCCCTGTGGGGAATATCTGGATTGGTTTAAGTAAAAAATCATTCGGTATTCACGGCACACCAAACCCATCGACCATTTCAAAAACGGCGTCGCATGGTTGTATCCGTTTAACCAACTGGGATGCAAACGATTTAGGTCGTAAAGTACGTTCTGGCGTGACTGTAAAATTCCTTGAATAATCAGTGATCGCTTTAAACCGCAAAAGACCCACGTTTTTACGTGGGTTTTTTAATGCCGCGATAAAACTCTAAAATGTCTAGGTTCTGCAAAAAATCTACACATGTTGCAATTTTAGAACGGCATGTTGCAGTTCGCCTCTAGGTCGGCTGCGGTGAAAAGATTAAGATTAGTTCAAGTTAAAAAAATGATAGGAGCATTATCATGAATGCTTATTTACACCGTAGTGAAGATCGTGGTCATGTGAAAATGGGGTGGTTAGACACCAAACATAGTTTCTCTTTTGGTAATTGGTATAACCCGAAATATATGGGTGTTAGTGCCTTACGTGTCATTAACGATGACCGTATTGCCGCACATAATGGTTTTGGTACTCACCCACACGACAACATGGAAATTTTGACTTGTGTATTAAGTGGTACGATTTCCCACCGCGACAGCATGGGCAATGAACGCCATATTACTGCAGGTGAATGGCAGTTAATGAGCGCAGGTACAGGCGTTCAGCACAGCGAAATTAACAATGGTGATGAAGAAGTACACATGCTGCAAATTTGGATTCAGCCGAATGTACGCGATGCAGAGCCGACGTATCAGCAAATTCAACGTGACCCAAATACAGCACCCAACCAGTGGCATTTAATTGTCGGCCCGAATTACAATGCCCCAATGCACATTCGTCAACAGGCAGAAGTAAAAGCAGCTGTTTTAGAAACTGGACATCGTTTAGAAGTTACAGCAACACAAGCGGTAAACTATGTGCATGTAATTCGTGGTGAAATCACCATTGGCGAGCAAACAGTTAAAGCGGGCGATGCTTTGTTATTTGCTGATAATGCTGTGATTGAAGCAAAAGAAGACAGCCAGTTCATTTGGTTTGATTTACCAAAACAGTAAGTCCTGACTGTCACCTTATTATGATTGAGCATCTTTAATTTTTTGAGTTACCCTCTTGCCCTCTTCTACAGAGGGCTTTTTTATGGCTGAAATTGCATGATTCATTTTTTAAACACAGTTTTTGTCACGTTAATGACTTTACGCTGTTGTCTGCAAATACGCAGCAATTTGCTCTGCCACATTCCGTGCGGTTCGGGAAACACCAATTAAAGTTGCCGAGGCTGCGCCTGTCCAATCGCCATAACCAACCAACCATAAATTTTGCTGTTGTAACGCTCGATTTTCTAACACATCGACTGTGCCTTGTGCATTAACCACATTCAAACTTTGTAAATGCGACAATGCTGCCTTAAAACCTGTGCACCAAATAATGGCATCAATTTCCTGTTCGCGCCCATCTGCCCAAACTGCACTATGTTCGGTTAAATAGTCAAATGGCGGCAGACCATGTAATACATCACGTTGCCGTGCTTCTTTGACACTTGGAATCATCACAATATCGCCCAAACCACCGATCGGTTGTTCAATACTGCGACCTTCCTGCTGGGCTTTTAAGCGCTCCGTGGCACGTAAAAATAAAACCCGTCCATCTACATCATCGGCTAAAAAACTTGGCGGTTGCTGTGTAACCCAAAAAGTTTCGGCCACTTTAGACACTTCTGCCAAAATTTGTGCGCCTGAGTTACCCCCGCCGACAATCATGACTCTTTTGCCCTGAAAAGCATTGGCATTGCGGTAATGAGCCGAATGAATTTGTGTGCCTAAAAAGCGTTCGCGTCCTGTATAAGCAGGAATAAAAGGCTGACTCCACGTTCCAGTAGCACTCACAGCGGCTTTGGCTCGCCAGCTTTGCTGTGCCGAACACACAATTAAATCATTGCCTTCCTTCAGGACTTTTTCGACCTGCACAGGACGCAGCACAGGAAATTGATAGCGTGTTTCATACGCTGTTAAATAGTCAATCACTTCTAATCGTTTCGGATATTCCTGTTCGGTTTTTGGCATTAACCAGCCGGACAAAGAACTCCATGTATTTGGAGAGAACAGCTGTAAAGAATCCCACGCATGTTGCCACGCACCGCCCGACTGCGTTTGATTATCCAAGATCAGAAAATTGATTTTTTGCCGTTTTAAAAAGTAAGCCGTGGCCAATGCTGCTTGTCCGCCACCAATAATAATTACATCGGCATCCATTATTTGATTCAAAATGGCTCTCCTGCTCGCAATACGCACCCTGTTGCTATGCCTAATCTTAGCGCATAAGTGCAACACGTGAGAGATTAAAAATTCAGTCCACCAAACTCAACTTATGGAAGCACGTAATTAGAAGCAAGCCATCTTGAAAAATGATGCTGCAAAAAAGCCAAGTCTTTCAACTTGACTTTGTTTTGTAAGATAGCTTGATGTGCAACACTGCAGAATCAGGTTCGGGCTTTAAAAAGCCCAAACCAATTTCAAAGTCGAAGAGTGTCCTTCAGGACGATGTTCCACTTCAGTTTCTTTCAAAAACTTTGCTTCCAAAGACCAATTATCACGTTTGTATTGAATCGCGGGACCAAAAGATAGAGCCTGTCCTTTATTGCCAATACTGACACCATTCACTTCATCATCTGTGGTTTGTTTAAATACATAACCTTCGAGTGCCAATTTGACTTGATCATTCAATTGATAACCGATTGCATAATCTCCAGCGAAATAATCCCCCGACTGATAATTTGTGTCGTCATTTTCACTGTTGAAGCTATAAGACATTTTGGTGGAAAACTCCCAACCTTGCGGCTGCAAATAAGAATACGCAAAGATAGGACGAATGGTGTTGTAGTTCTTACCTAAGTTGGCAACTACAGGACGTTGTGGATTGGCATCTTCATAATCGCCTGTTGCGAGCACACCTTCTAAAGCAGCTACACTGTGATGATTGCCTTTATGCCAACCCAACATGCTGCCAATAATCAAATCGCCCAAACCACTGTTAGAGTCTGACATGCCCATCACATTTAAACGCAAATCGACCAAAGGCTGTGCAGCATATAAACCCAACTGACCGCCTGCAATGTGTTGGGGGGTCATCCATACCAAACGTGGAATATAGACATTCACATCGGCATGGAAATTGTCTGGGCCGTCTTTAAACTCACTGGCATGATAGTTCTGATAGTAGTTGAGTAAGTATACCCCAGCTGGTGGTAAAGCCCCTGCTGCAATGCCTTCTGCGCCTAATCCAAATGTATCTAAACCGTTTTCTGTTGCATTGACGTGTGTCGCCATGACACCCAAAAGCATGAGTGCCCAAATTTTGTTATTCATAGAACATCCTATTCAATAGAAATTTTGATGAAGTCTGTCTGCTGCGCCTGAATCATTCATGCGCGAACAGCCGACTTTTAAGGGCAGCATCAACAAAGAACTTGCTGATGCTGTATTGGCGAACGTGTTAAAACTTTGTGTTTTAAGGTGTGGGATTAAGCACTTGCACGACGACGTTCAACTTCAGTCGATGGTGCATTTGCAGTGTCTTTGACTAATTCAAAGTTAAAGGTGATGTGCTTAAATGGTTTGTCTAAACCACGGCGCTGAATTTCTGCAGCATCGGTCACATCTACCGCTGTTGCAACCAGACCTTCACGGGTCGCAAATGCGAAGTCATCCCACAGGTATTGATCACCTTCAATGTTAAATTGCGTAGTGAGTTTGCGGTAACCTGGTGCAGAAATGAAGTAATGCACGTGAGATGGACGGTTGCCATGACGACCTAGTTTGTTTAATAAAGCTTGAGTCGTGCCGTCTGGTGGGCAGCCATAACCGACTGGCATGGTCGTTTGCGCCACATATTTACCATTGGCATCACTGAAAATAGTACGGCGTAAGTTAAAGTCAGACTGAGATTTATCAAAGAATGAATAGTTACCTAAACCGTTGGCATGCCAAACTTCGACTTTGGCATTTTCAATGATATTGCCATTGGTGTCAGTGACTGTACCTTCAATAATTAACGTATCTAAATGGTCTGATTCTGAACCATCATCCATACGCGCAAAACCGACTGATTCAGGCGCACCTGCAACATAAAGTGGCCCTTCAATGGTACGTGGTGTACCGCCTGTTACGCCTGCTTTGGCATCGGCTTCATCGGCACGTAAATCTAGATAATGTTCTAAACCCAAACCTGCTGCAAGTAAACCAAGTTCATTGGCTTTGCCTGCATCGGTAATATATTCCAGACCTTTCCACACTTCTGAAGGCTGAATGTCTAAATCTTCAATGGCTTGAAATAAATCTGCCACTAAACGCACCACTATTTGCTGCACACGCTGATCGACAGGGCGTGTAGCGGTGTCTACGTTCATTTCCTTCACTAAAGTATCAATTTGTTGACGGTCCATGTAACTCTCCTTGGCTATTTTGGCTTTGCTGGTTGTCGCATTGCTATTTTGGCTTTTGACACTGCCTTACTGTGTTGATGATGGTGTCAGTGCTGAGCTAAATGCCTCAACACTGACCGACTTCCTTGGAAACTTTTTATCTATTGCAATTCGATAGGCTCAGTACAATATTGCAGCACCTATCCACTTTTAAATATGTGTTAAATATGTTTAAACAATGCTGAACGTGACTGACCACTTGCACCATCGGCAGCACTCAAGAAGCGTTCAGTGTGAATATCACGTTCAAACAAACGGCTTTGCATTAAGGTCGAAATTGCTGCATCAATCATGACTGGTGGGCCGCATAAATAGGCTTTGTGTCCACCGCAACGCTGCTCAAAATAATCGGCAACCGCTTCATGCACATAGCCTGTAAATCCTGTCCAATGGTCTTCTGCTTTAGGTGCATTTAATGCAGGAATGTAGCGGAAGTTTGGATAGTCTTTGACTAACTGCTCAAACAGTTCTCGGTTATATAATTCCGCAACATCACGCGCACCTTGGAATAGGTAAATGGTGCGGGTATCACCCGACTCTAGTAAGTCTAAAATCATAGATTGCGGGCTAGATAAACCTGAACCACCTGCAATAAAAATCGCATCCTGATCATCCGATTTACGTACAAAGAATTGTCCGTATGGCCCTGAAATTTCCAGTGCGTCGCCTGCCGCAAGCTGCTCATGCACATAGGTCGTAGCACTGCCGCCCACAACATGACGAATATGCAATTCAATAATGCCTAGTTCGCTTGGTGCATTGGCAATTGAGAAGGCACGAGTGCCTTCAATACCCGGGAATTGCACGTTAATGTATTGCCCTGCCTGAAACTCCATCGGGCGGTCTAACTGCAAGCGCACACCTTTAATGGTTGGAGATAAGTCCTTCACCTCAAGGACTTTGGCCTGATAATCCTGAACCAAATATCCCAAGAAATCTGGGTCTTCATCAACATCGGCTTCAATGGTCATGTCTGATTCAGGCTTACAGCAGCACGCCAACACTTTGTGTTCTTCACGTTCCAAATCCATCAGCGCGAAAGGTGACGCTTCGCCGACATCATAATAACCATCGGTGACTTGGACTTTACAAGTGCCGCAAGTGCCATGCCCACAAGCAAATGGCAACCACACGCCTTGACGTAACGCGGCATCTAAAATGGTTTGATCTTCTTCAACCTCAATGGTTGCGCCAATTGGCTCAATTGTGACTTGATAGCTCATCTGCGACCTCCTGTCTTGTACTTACTGACTGTGCTTTGCTGTCTTTATTTTGTTGTGATCTTACTGTTTTAAACGTGTGCGCCCTTGTACCCATTCAGTCCTGGGGTCACAAAACGCAGTAGTGATTTTTGATCGAAGCCAATTTCTGCCAAGGTCTGTTCAGGGCGTGGCTGAATTACCTGTTTGTTTAAAGTAAATTGCACTTCATCCCATTTAATGTTTTCAAAGTCAGGATGTTGATGGAAACCCGCCTGCATTTGCTGATCCAAAAATTCCTGAAAGGTTTGCTGCGGCGAAACCAACATGGCGTGTGCAGAACAATATAAAGTGTGATGATCCCAACCCACATACACCAAAATGTTGTCGCCATAGTGTTTTTGTAGGTCGCGTGGTTCAAAGTCGTAATCTGGGCGAATAGCGCGTACTGACATGGTCATTCTCCGTATTGGGGTGGTTTGAGCCGCAAATGACTCAAACCGAAATCCTTTTAAATTTGAATCTTGAAATAACTTAAATTTTAGATATTTACTTTAGATAGTGAATGAGCGTTAAGCCGCATCACCTTTCCATTTTTTCCAGCGTTGCTGGTCTGGTGAACCTTCAATATCCAAGTTATCTGCACCGACATTGAAGCGATAATATTCGCGCAGCATGTTTTCCAAATCTAAGCCACCACAGTTGCCTTGTAGAATTTGGTTCACTGGCAACCATGCCTGCACATATTTTTCAGGTTCACGTTCAAAAATATCGTGACAACCATCTGAACAGGTGTGGTAACGCTCGCCTTTATAAACAGACTCACGATACGTAAACATGGTCGGATCGCCATCCATTTCGGTGAAAGTCATTGGCACTTGGCAAATTTGGCACAATTGCGGTAAGCCTGCGCTGTAGAAACGCTTGCCTTCTGCTTCCATCTTGCGTGCTAACTCCCACTTTGGACGGTAGTATTTGTCAAAGGTGTCTGGATATTTTTCAGATAACCAATCCATTTCCTGATCGGTTGGAATCCAAGTATGGAAACCTGCTGCATGACCGAAGTTATAGAAAATCCACCACGCTTGATGCGACACGTGTTCTTTTTCTTTGGTAATTACTTCTGAATATTTCGGCATACGAATACCGTAACGGCTCAAGTCTTTAAATAACGCACCGCCCGCTTCTTCAAAGTAGGTTTCCCACGCTTCTTTCCACGACATCACTTTGTTTGGCAGCATGTAGTCCATCATCATGCCAACTATAGATAACAGACGAGTCCCACGCCAGAACCACTTATCAATCCATTCCTGTACGATTGGCACGTTATCTTCGTGTTGTTCTAACAAGAATTTCACGATTTCTAGACCTAAAGTCATGTGACGTGCTTCATCGGACTGTGCACTAAAACCAAAGGTGACCGTTGCCATATCGCCATTGTGTGCTGCACCTGACATGAACGGTACGAACAACAAGTTGGTCAATACATATTCAAAGGCAAAGCTAATGGCTAACAAGAACTCAAACGGCCCTGCTGAACGCGCATCTTCAAAGAAAGATTTTGGTACAGACAAGTACCAAACGCGGTCATGCATGTGCGACCAATCCTGAAAACCATCAAAGAATTTGTTGTAATGGCTCATGGCATGAATTTGCGTCTGCACGTGACGTAATTCATCAATCGACTGCATTTGTGATGCGATACGTGCGCCTACACCACTGAACTGACGCCCTACATGTGCATAACCTTGGAATGCCTGATATTCAAGCGGAGTTACCGCAGTTAAAAACAGTTTGATGGCATTCAAATAACGCTCATTGGTCACGTTCATTTGACCGTTGTTTTGTGCAAAAGCATCAAAAATGGCGTAAAGTTTTTTCTCTTTTTCTGCCTGATACTTCCAGTAAGCATCCATGGTTAAACGGAATGGATCTTCCCATTTAGACCAGTCTGTAATTTTAATGCCTTCAAATTCTTCGTATGGAAAGGCTTCTTTGCGGTCTGCATAAGAAAAGTCCCAATCCAAGTCACGAGTAAGTGCGCGATAACGGTCTTTGGCATTCAGTTTTTTTGCTGGGGTTTTAACTTGTGAATTCATGCTCATCATCCTTAAATTTTTTAGCGGCAATCTATGCAGCAATATGTTCTGGCGGCACTGTACTCAAATTGGCTCAGTGCACATCCTTATTCCTAGTTCCAGTGCAAACGGAAACTGTCATCATCTTCTTCGACGTTGCCGCCCAACGTAATCATGTTGAGTTGTAAAGACTGAATATCCCAATCTTGTCCAAGTTTTTCAGATACCGTTTCTGCTTTAACAATCAGACCTGTTTCGCTTTCTACCCGAATCATGGCTGGCAGATATTGAATCGTGGCATCTGGGTTGTCTTCTTCAATCGCTTCAATGATGTAGCGCGACGTGTCATTGTCCTGTAATGCGAGATAAACCTTAGACATGCTGCTTCTCCTTAAGCCTGCAAAATTTGTTCGAGTTCGATGCCAATTTTTTTACTGCGTTCCAGCAGTTTTTGTTCTGCAATGTCGACTGCATCTGCAGACAACGCCTCAGCTGCCCACGCTGAAAATGCCGCTTTCACTTCAGGTAAATATTCGGCTAACCACTGGCTCAACAATTGTTTGTTATGTGCAGATTCTGCAGCTGCGGTTTTAAATACGCTGTCTGACCATTTGCGTAAATCTGCCATGGCTTCCTGCATAAATTCCATCAGCATCGCCAAGTCACGTGCTTGATGCTGTGCCAACCATTGATCAAATTGGGTGTAAACCAATTCGCTCATAAAGCTGTCAATCACCAAGTTTTGTAATAAAAACAGTTTGAAATAGTCCTGCTCGATCAAACTGGTTTCACACAACTTGCGCAGTCCTTGCCATGCTTCATCCTGCATCCATGCTTGTTTGGCTGGAATTAAAGATTCGCCCGTGTTGCCATCGAGTGCCAAACCAACCCGTGAGATGTACTGCGCCATCCCTAAACGATCCATCGCAGCATAAATACAGGCTTGGGTCAGCACCGTGCCATAACCATAAGCACTGCCCGACATCATGTGTAAATTGGCAGTCTGTTCGATATGACGAAACGGCAAAAACAAGGCAATCACTTTGGCTTTGACATCTTCAGAAATATGCTCTGCCAACTGACGCTTTTCAAAAAAGCTAAAGTTACTTTCGGCAATGTCCTGCAAACGCGCACGATGCTGCACATAAGTTCCGTAATAAAACTGACGCGGGTCTTTAAATGCGTACCAATCCTGCATTTCAATTGCAGTATGGGTTTTATCATTTAAGGTTTTTTCAGGTTTCCACAGCGGACGATAGTGAAAGTTGGTTTCCGCCTGAATATCAAAACTGACTTCCTGATAACGGGTGGCTGGCTTGTTGCCAAAACGGCGCTCAATATAGGCATAGTTTTGACGAATTGGCTCAATACCCGCTGTTTTAATTTCTAAAGTCATCGCTTATCTCCTTAAGCATTCAGTGTTGATCTTCATGATCAATGTTGTATCGCTGTGCACCGACTAAAGTGTCGTGTTCAATGCCGTAACGCCATTTGTCTTCTTCAGCATCATTCACGGCTTGCTGTTGTTCGCTCATTTCCACCACTTGATTGGTTGCGCAGAACTCGCGGAATGCTTGCTGCGGTAACACCAACTCCACATATAAAGTGGGATCGTGAATGGCAAAGTCGAACTCGACAAATGCGGCATTAATATCGCCCGTTACCCGAATATATTTGGTTAAGGGCAATGCGCCTGTTGCATCCTTCATATTGTTCTCCTACAAGATCTGATTCATTCAGAACTTGCTTCAGTTGCTTCATGCATCTGTTGCTTACTTTTACTATTACAACAAGCGTGCCAACTTTATAAAAACATTGAAAAACAGCAACTTAAAAAATCTGAGTGTTTTTATAAGAATTTGGATTTCATGATTTGATGAATTTTGATGTTTAAAAAATTTAAGATTTCATGATTTGATGAAATACAGCCCGTACAGATACAAAAATTTACCCTTGGGCTTTATGCAATTCGCTTATGACAAAGACGGAATAAAAACAACAAAAACATATAGATACAACTAAATACCTTTAAGGTTTGGCATGATGCTGTTTAGGTATTATTGAATTTTCACGAATTTGCATAAGATGGCTAAACAGCCTCGAATTTAATGGATTAAACACGGCGCATGGTACGAGTAAAATACGACAGCAGCGGCAAATATGCAGGTCATCCTCAGGAAATTCACGACCTGCTTTCCAAACTACATTTTGACACTGAGCGTGGACAAATCTGGTTTGATGAATATCGCATGTTGCTGATGCATACCAGCATCATGGGCTATTTGCGTAAAGACCTTGCCAATATGATTGGAATGGAACGCACCAAACGCTTTTTTATTCGTTTGGGCTATCAGGCAGGTCTGAAAGATGCAGAAGTCACTACTAAAATGCGCCCAGGTTTAAATGAAGAACAGGCTTTTATGGCAGGGCCGCAAATGCACGGTATTCGTGGCATGGTGCAAGTTTCTGCCAATCAATTGATTTTAAATCAAAAGAAAAAACAGTTTTATGCAGACTTAAACTGGCATAACTCTTTTGAAGCCGATGTGCATGTTGAGCAATTTGGACTGAGCCACGAACCCTCATGCTGGATGCTACTTGGCTATGCCTGCGGTTATAGTAGCTTTGCCACAGGTATGACCATTATTTATCAAGAAGTGGAATGTAAAACCTGCGGACATGCAAACTGCCGCATTATAGGTAAACCACTCAGTGAATGGGAAAATGCCGATGAGTTGATTCAGTTCATGTCACCTGAACCAATTGAAAAAGAACTGATTGCCTTACAATCCGAATTATTTGAACTCAAAAAATCTATTTATAGCACCAGTAAAAATGACTACAGCATGTTCAGCTCGGTGGGGCAATCAGCCGCCTATCAACGTGTGTGTGATCTACTAAAAAAAGCCGCTGGTGCCAAAGTCTCGATTTTACTGCAAGGTGAAACAGGCGTAGGTAAAGAAGCCTTTGCCCGTGGTGTGCATGACTTAAGCCAACGTAAAGAACATGCTTTTGTGGCGGTGAACTGTGCTGCGATTCCACCAGAACTGATTGAATCTGAACTATTTGGGGTAGAAAAAGGCGCGTTTACAGGTGCACATCAATCGCGTTTGGGTAAGTTTGAACGCGCACATAATGGCACTATTTTTCTGGATGAAGTGATTGAGCTTTCACCACGAGCGCAAGCCGCTTTGCTGCGGATTTTGCAAGAAGGTGAGTTTGAGCGTGTCGGTGATTCACAAACACGGCATTTAGATGTCCGTGTGATTACCGCCACTAACGAAGATTTAGAACAGGCAGTTAAAGCAGGACGCTTCCGTGCCGATTTATATTACCGTTTAAACATTTTTCCTGTGCAGATTCCACCGCTCAGAGAACGCCGTGAAGATATCCCCCTTTTAGTTGAGCACTTTTTAAAACGCTTTGAAAAAATGTACGACAAACAAATTCAGGGACTAAGTGAAAAAGCCACCGCATTTATGCAAAGTTATGCTTGGCCGGGCAACATTCGTGAACTGGAAAACTTGTTGGAGCGTGCAGTACTACTCACCGAAGATCAACAAATGATTAAACTGAATGCGTTGTTCCCACAAAAGCATGAACACGCTGCTGAAGATGTGCAAGACAGCACAGATTTAGACAGATTAGTCGCCGAAGGTTTTGACTTAGAACAGCATGAGCAACAACTGATTATGACCGCCATGCGAAAAGCCAAACAGAATGTATCTGAAGCTGCCCGCTTATTGGGAATTTCACGTGCCGCACTGGATTATCGTTTAAAAAAATACGCCATGCGTTAAAACTTCCTTCAATAAAAAAAGCCTTGTTTTTCAACAAGGCTTTTGCATTTCAAGCAGCCGAATTACCAGCTCAGTGTCTGAGTGCCTGGACGGAAAATTGCTTCACCCATAGCATCTGGATTGGCATATTTCAGACCTTTCATTAAGTCACCTTCAACAACACCGTACTGCTCCAAACACATTTTGCAGATATACACATCACCACCTTTGGCGATAATACTTTTCAGCATGTTCTGATGCTCTGCATATTTATGTTCAAAGCGGTTAGATGCCAACATTACGCCTTGATCGACCAAATAAATCGTCAGTGGATGACCTTTGCCAAATTGGTTATTGCTCATGCCAATTGCCATTTTGGTGCGGTGCGCATCACTGCTGGTAAGCAAGACAAAAAGTGGATCTTTTTTGCTCTCTGCCATTGCTGGAGATAGACTGGCAAAGGTCAGCAAAACCGATAAACATAACAACTGAATCAATTTCATGGCAGAACTCACACTCAATTTAAATCTGGTCAAAATATTATCATAATAAATATACTATATTTAAATAATAAATTAAGACGATAGTCTGTATGCAATAAAGCCAAGCACTAAACTTTTTCAAAAATCAAAAATTGATCACTGTAAAATGACCCCAGCATCAACAATCACAATTCAATACGTCCAAAAAACAAAGCGCCACCGAAAACGGCAGCGCCAAGCATGTATTTAAGAGCAATCTTTTCTAGTAGAAATGAAGGGTTAAGCCGCTAAATTTTTCTTGAGTTCATCTTCTACAATACCAATTTCCAACTCACTGAAACGACGGATTTCCCCTTCTGCATGTTTTTCCAACATGCCGCCAATCAATGGCACTTTAACCTTAATTGTCCAGTTTAATTGAATATCAATTTTTTCATGGTTGCCTGTCACACTACGCTCGCCTTTAGCTTCTAAAGGCAAGTTTGCACCAAGCTCCACGGTAGAAGTAAGCGCCGTTAAATGGGTCACATCATTGCGTTTTAAACGAAATGCATCTTTTAATAATTTTTTAGCCATATCTGGAATATTCACATCTAAATTATAAGCACGGCGTAAAGTGTAAATATCACCGTTCTTTTTAGATTCTAAAATTTCCAAATTTTCACCAGGAATACGCTTGCAGACTGCTTCATGCAAAGCAACATCTGCCACTAAACGCTTAAATTCGTCAATTGAAACGCCATGAATGGTGGCGTTTACAGTAAATTGATGAGCCATTTGAGTTCCTTTTATTTTGTTTATTGATGGAGTAGGTCTAGCATCATCGTGCAATATAATTTGGCTGATGCTCAACGGGTATAAGCTGTTTTATATCCTAAATACAACTTTATTTTCAGGCTATTAAAATGTTTTTTCCGCCTGCTGTCATTGACTCTATTTTGTCTATTCTGTGTGAATGATGCCAAATTCAGCGGCATAGGTTTCATGGCTATAAATAGTTAAATAATGCCCATAAAATTCAATTTTGGCATAAAAATGTTCTGCGCCATCATCTAGTCCTGTGGAACACCATGTCGTCCCTTTGGGGAAATCATCTAACCACTGGGCTTGGTAAAAATCTGCAATCGAATCAAACTGTAAATAACGCTCAGGATACGCTAAAATATCCAATGCCAATAAATCAAATTGTTTAAGCTGCGCCTGTTTAAAATCAATTAAATTGCTCATCGCTACACGCCATCACACCGCAGAATGTGCCGCATGTTGTTGTCGGATTTTATGCCATTCACGCCAGCCCAAATAAGCAAGAACCACAAAACCTGCATATAACACAGCCGTTAACAGCAACTCTTTGTAAATAAACATGCCGATATACACCAGATCGACCACAATCCATAACACCCATGTAGCCAAGTATTTACGACTGGTCCAATAGGTTGCCAATAGACTCATAGCTGCCAGTTGTGCATCCAATAAAGGCAGTGAAGCCTGCGTCCACCACTTTAAACTTAGCCCAAACAGTAAACCCAGTATGCTACTCAGTGCAATTTGCAGCCACATTTTAGAGAGTGGCAAGCTTTGAATGATGATATGTTGTTTTTGCTGCTGTGCAGTTTTCCACTGGAAAAAACCATAAACAGCCATGCCCATAAATAGGGTTTGTAATACCGTTTCGCCATACAATTGATATTCAAAGAACAAATAGGCATACAGCAAACAGGCAATAAAATTCACCACCCAGCAAGCTATATGTCGCTTAATGGTTAAGGTCACGCCTAAAACACTAATCAACACAGCAATGATTTCTAAAACTGACATTGATGCTGCCTATGTAAAAGAAAAAGGCATGATACCTCTTTTCGGGAAAATAGCGCAAAACTCAACATTTAACCAAACACTTAACTGACAAGAAGATGCTGCAATTAATTTTCAAGAAACCTCTGTAAAATCATAAACAGAAAATCAGGCATGAAAATCAATCTGTTTGAAACTGCTCTGAATTATTGTATTTATGCTCTTGCCCAAAGCGGTCTACATGGGTAATAAAAACTCCGTATTTGCCGACAAAATATTCAAGGGATTGCTCGTAAAAACTCCAGTAAATTGACCACTCCCCCAAGTCTAACTGACGAATTTGCGTATGTGCTTTGGCAGGCATTTTATTCAGCACTTCTTGTTGAATAGTTTCGGCATCTTCAGGGTCACGACTAGATACTTTTAAGCTTAAAAATATTTCTGCGATATCATCAAATAATTGCTGTTCGTATTCGGCAACTTCTTCCACCACCTCACGAACAGGGCGCGGTGCTTTGTGGGTAATCGGGTCTTGGACAATATTGGCAATATCTTGACAGCTTTGCTGAAAAGTACGATTAATTTTTATTTTGAACCAGACTTTCCAGACTGCATATACGGCAATCAACAACAAAATCCATAACAATAGTTTTGCCATCTTGGTCTTCGCTCTTATTTCAGGCGTTTCAATAAAGTATAACCACTTCAGGGCTTAGCGTCTATTCGCTGCTGCACGCTTCAACGCTTATGCTTTAACAGATGATTCCATCCATGCATCGCTAAAAAGTGCAATGCTCAATTACACAATGATACCGATTGCCTTAAAAATAGGACTTGTGCTGCAGTATAACGCAGTAAAACACAACAATTTTCTGCTATTTCTTTAAACACTTTTCGCTTCCAATAGAGCCTTGTTTTTATCTATCACCCTAAGCCTAGATGATTAGAGCTGCACAAATTCAAGATGTCGCCAATTTGGTTGCGGTATTACACGCCAGTATTCGCTCTTGTATTCAAGATCATCAACGCAATGAAGCCAAAATTCAGGCATGGCTAGAAAATAAAAGCTATGAAAATATTTTAATGCTGCTGCATTACAACAATTGTTGGGTCTATGTCTTACAGCATGTGGTGGTTGGCTTTATTATGATGAGTGATCGCGGGCAAATTTTACAACATGCCATTGCCCCCGAAGTACAACAACGCGGTATTGGTCAAGCCTTGTTATTTGAAGCAATAAGCGATTTAAAGCGCAAAAATGTATCGCACATGAGTGTATTTAGCACACAGACTGCTTTAAGTTTTTATGAAAAAAATGGCTTTGAAATACAACCTCAAAAAATTAGCTATGGGCACTTCACACCCATGCTCAAACATCTCAATGGCGAACCCTTAGAGCACACTTAAAAAACAAACTTTCCAATATAGTGAACGCACATAAAAAAACCGCTTTCAGGTGAAAGCGGTTTTTTGGGGATGTGGATTCGATTTTATAAACGAATCTAATTTTATAAGCGAACTAGGGCAATAATTTTTTCTGCCAGTTCTTCTGTAGCTGTCGCAGTCAACTCTGCATCTGCACCACTGTTTACATCACTAATGACCACAATGCCCGTTTCGCGGAGTAATGCAACCTGCGCAGCATCTAAACCTGCTTTGGCAATGGCAACAATACCCTGCTGAATCAGCAAGCTTTCAAGTGCTTGTGCCTGTTCAAGTGCTTGGCTTGGTACACATACCGCTGCAGGTTTTTGACCCAAACGTGCAGCACGGTCTTCGGCTGTTACAGGTGTACTGTGTGCAGTCCATTCTACGCAAGCTTCAACCATACCTGCGCCAATGGTCACGTTATTTAAACGATCAATGAAAATAAACGAACCCGTATAACGACTGTCTTGATAACGGTCAAATACCACAGGCGCATCAAATTCGATGGTGACATTGGCAATTGCATTCAGTTCAAGCTGTTCAACCTGCACCTGTTCCAAAGTATTCACATTGGTACGGTAATGAATGGCTGTGACTTTTGCAGGCACAGTTTGTGTACCCACTTTTAAGTTATACAGCTTGCCAATAGATAGTGGCTGATCAGCCATCCACACCACAGTGGCATTTACAGCACGTGAAATTTCAGGACGCACTTGATCTTCACGCACCAACACATTACCACGTGAAATATCAATTTCATCGTTCAGTGTTAGGGTAACTGCTTGACCTGCAATTGCATGTTCAAGATTGCCATCAAAAGTCACAATCTCTTTTACTGTCGAGCTTTTACCCGATGGCAATGCCACAATGCGGTCACCCACATGAATATCGCCCAAAGCAATCGTGCCGCAGAAACCACGGAAGTCAAGGTTTGGACGGTTGACATACTGCACAGGGAAACGGAAATCATTTTGAGTCGAGTTACGGTTAATTTCTACCGACTCCAATGTTCCCATTAAAGTATCGCCTGTGTACCAAGGGGTATGCTCAGACTTGTTCACCACGTTATCGCCATTTAAGGCAGAAATTGGCGTGAAAATAATATTCGATGGTTTACGATCACCCAGTTGATTAACAAAGTTCGCATATTCCGTCTGAATTTCGTTAAATCGTGCTTCTGAATAATCCACCAAATCCATTTTATTGATGGCAACCACAATATTGTTAATGCCCAATAAACTAGAAATAAAAGTATGACGACGGGTCTGAGTTTGTACGCCATAACGCGCATCAATCAAAATAATCGCCAAGTCACAAGTCGATGCACCTGTTGCCATGTTACGTGTATATTGCTCATGCCCAGGTGTATCGGCAATGATGAACTTACGCTTTTCAGTAGAAAAATAACGATAAGCCACATCAATGGTAATGCCCTGCTCACGCTCGGCTTGCAAACCATCGACCAATAAAGCTAAATCAGGTGCATCGCCCGTAGTACCGACTTTTTTCGAGTCACGAGTCACGGCTTGTAATTGATCTTCATAAATCAATTTTGAGTCATACAACAAACGACCAATTAATGTCGATTTACCATCGTCTACGTTACCGCAAGTTAAAAAGCGCAGTAGATCTTTGTTTTCGTGCTGTTTTAAATACGCCAAAATATCTTGGCTAATTAAATTCGATTGATGAGACATTGCTCAAAGCTCCACATATTTTTTAGAAATCGGTTTTTTAATCTTTAATCCCTCTAAATCTCCCTTTTATAAAGGGAGGCTTTGCTCCGCTTTTTATAAGTCCCTCTTTATAAAGAGGGGTTTGGGGAGATTTTTCAGGAGAGATTAGAAGTAACCTTCTTGCTTTTTCTTTTCCATCGAGCCAGCTTCATCGTGGTCAATCATACGACCCTGACGCTCTGAACTGGTTGCCAATAGCATTTCCTGAATAATTTCAGGCAAGGTATTCGCTTCTGATTCGACTGCACCCGTAAGTGGATAACAACCTAAAGTACGGAAGCGTACCGATTTCATTTGTGGAACTTCACCTTCTAGCAACGGCATGCGTTCGTCATCAACCATAATTAAAGTGCCACTACGCTCAACGACAGGACGTTCTGCAGCCAAATACAACGGTACTAATGGAATACTTTCGAGGTAAATGTATTGCCAAATATCCAATTCAGTCCAGTTAGACAATGGGAACACACGAATACTTTCGCCTTTATTGACCTTGCCATTATACAAATTCCACAATTCAGGACGCTGATTTTTCGGGTCCCAACGATGTTTTGCATCACGGAAAGAATAAACACGTTCTTTGGCACGTGATTTTTCCTCATCACGACGCGCGCCACCAAATGCCGCATCAAAACCGTATTTATCTAAAGCTTGTTTTAAGCCTTGGGTTTTCATGAGGTCGGTATATTTAGAACTGCCATGATCGAATGGGTTAATGTTGGCATCTACCCCTTCTTTATTTTGATGAACAATCAAGTCAAAACCGTGCTGTTTTGCCATGTTGTCACGGAAAGTGATCATGTCTTTGAATTTCCAGCCTGTATCCACATGTAACAGTGGAAATGGCAGTTTCGCTGGATAGAATGCTTTTAAAGCCAAATGCAACATTACCGCTGAATCTTTACCAATCGAATACAACATGACTGGATTTTCAAACTCGGCTGCAACTTCACGGATAATATGAATACTCTCAGCTTCAAGCTGTTTAAGATGAGTAAGTCTTTCCTGATTTATTGACATTGATCACACCAGATGTACTTAAACTTGTGTACGAATAACACAGATAGAATTTGATTTTCATTATAGTGACTTAGTTATGCAGACTATTGCTTGTTTTATTATATTTATATGCAAAAAGCTCATATAAAAGAAAACCAATAAGCAGTATAAGTTTTATTTAATCAATAGTTTATTCCATCATATATTGAAATTTAACGTCATTCTCGCTACGTTTGATACATACAAATCGCGCTTACAAGCTGCTCATTTTTGAATAACTTCATAGATTATTCATCTAATTCAGTGCTTCAAGCATGAACAAAAAATGCTTAAAGTAAAAACATATTTTTTTATTTTTAAGATGCTCCCATGCCACAGATTGAACAGATCAAATCCAAACTTGAACAGGCGCAGCTGGCTGGTTTTTTGTATCAGCACAGCCCTGAGCTACTCGTCCTACAAGAGCCTTTAAACGATGATGCTTCAATGCTGAATGTTTTTGTGCAACATGAACTCAGTGCAGATCAGATTGGGCTGCAATTTGGTTTGCGTTGCCGTGATCAACAACTCTCCTTTTTAATAGGCGTGACGCATAGCAATCAAGACCGCAGCTATGAAATTGGTGCGGGCAATTTAAAGGCCGAACAAAAAGCCTTTAACTTAATGTATGCATTTTATAATTATCCTAAAGGTTTTTATTTGGTAGATGTGCCTTTAAATGCAACCACGGCAGAACTGCATCAAGCGATTGAAACGCAATTATTTTCGCAAGAAAAACTGGATTTCTTAAACACTGCTATTAAAACCAACCCCATGGGTACACAAGTAACTTGGATGAAAGCGCATATTTTGCAGCAAGCTTTAGAGATGAAAGTACGGATTCAAACGGCGTTGTTATAAGCATCATCACTTTAAGTTTCTGCGGATTACGCAAGATGCACTTAAACCCCGCCAAAACTGGTTGATTGATTAAACTCGAAATTATCGTATACTGTACATATACACAATACACTTGGATACTAAGGCTTGATTAAGAGTTTTAAACATAAAGGTCTTCAGGCTTTTTTCCAAACTGGTTCAACAGCAGATATTCAAGCAGCGCATTCTACAAAATTACGTTTAATACTTGCAGCACTACATGCTGCATCTACGGTGAATGATTTGCGAACTCCACCCGATTGGCGTTTACATAAATTGAGTGGAAATCTACAAGATCAATGGTCACTAACAGTAAATGGTAATTGGCGTGTAATTTTTAAATTTGAAGATGGTAATGTCTACATTGTAGATTATTTGGATTATCACATAGCTTCTAGCGCAGGAGTACAAAGATGAATATGATGTTTAATGCACCTCATCCGGGCCAAATGTTGCGCGAATATATTGGTGAAACTTCTGTGACTGAAGTGGCTCAAGCACTTGGAGTGACACGTGCAAACCTATCTCGCATTTTGAATGGTCATACTGGAATTTCTGCAGATATGGCGATTCGTTTGAGTGAAGCCTTAGAAACCTCACCAGAGTTTTGGTTGAATTTACAAATGCAGCATGATTTATGGCTTGCCAGTCAACGCCAGCGACCTATGATCAAAAAATTGGTGGCAAGTGTTTAACTTTAAGTTACAACAAAAAAACAACCTGCATTTCTGCAGGTTGTTTTTTATGTCGTCAACGATGCGCTAAAACTTAGTTTTTATGACGCATGTGTGGGAATAAAATCACATCACGGATACTCGCAGCGTTGGCAAACAACATTACCAAACGGTCAATCCCGATGCCCTCACCTGCAGTTGGTGGTAAGCCGTATTCCAAAGCTTCAACAAAGTCTGCATCGTAATGCATCGCTTCATCATCGCCTGCGTCTTTTTCTGCAACCTGTGCTTGGAAACGCTCAGCTTGGTCAATCGGGTCATTTAATTCTGAGAAACCATTCGCCAATTCACGACCACCAATAAAGAACTCAAAACGGTCAGTAATGTGTGGGTTATCGTCATTACGACGTGCCAAAGGCGACGTTTCTGCAGGATATTCTGTAATGAAAGTCGGCTGACGTAATTGAGTTTCTACGGTTTCTTCAAACACAATCGTTTGTAATTTGCCCAAACCAAAACCAGGCTTCACCTGTTCTTTCAATTCTTCCTGCACAAATTTAGCCAAGAAATCACGGTCATTAACATTTTCTGGCGTGAATTGTGGATTATGCTCAAGAATGGCATCAAACATAGAAATTTTCTTGAATGGGCCTTTGAAGCTATACACTTCATCGCCATACGGCACATCGGTAGTACCCAAAATATCCAAAGCCAGTTTTTCTAGCATTTGCTCAGTCAATGCCATCAAATCTTTATAGTCGGCATAAGCTTGGTAGAATTCGATCATGGTAAATTCAGGGTTATGACGTGTAGACACCCCTTCATTACGGAAGTTACGGTTAATTTCAAACACACGTTCAAAACCGCCAACCACTAAACGCTTTAAATATAATTCAGGCGCAATACGCAAGAATAACGGCATATCTAAAGCATTATGATGCGTTTCAAATGGACGTGCCGATGCACCGCCAGGAATCACATGCATCATTGGCGTTTCAACTTCCATAAAACGCTGTTCAGTTAAAAATGCACGAATACCCGAAACCACTTTGGCACGAATTTCAAAGGTTTTACGGGTGTCTTCATTTACGATTAAGTCTAAATAACGCTTACGATATTTCGCTTCGGTATCGCTTAAACCATGATATTTGTCTGGTAATGGACGTAAAGATTTGGTCAACAATTCAAAATGTTGAATATGAACATATAAATCGCCTTTGCCTGAACGACCAATATAGCCTTTCACTGCGATAATATCGCCCAAATCTAGGCTCTTGATCGTCTCTAATGTTTCAGCACTAAGTTCTTTACGCGCCACATACAACTGAATACGACCTGTCATGTCTTGAATTACGATGAATGAACCGCGGTTCAACATCACACGACCTGCTACAGACACATACACTTTTTCGCCTGCTTCAATTTCTTCTTTAGAAACTTCTGCGAATTGTGCCTGCAAATCTTCTGCGTAGTTTTCACGCTTAAACGTATTTGGCCAAGGGCTAGTTCCCTTCGCCTGCGCTTGTTCTTGAATTTGCTTTAACTTGGCATGACGCTGCGCAATTAAATCGTTTTCGGAAATAGTGGGTTCAGAAGTCGATTGAGCGTTATGTTGCGTCATCTCTGCCTCGAATAATTACTAAAAAAAGAAGTTCAATAGAATAGCAGATTTAGACACGATTTCGTATGCCTTCTCTGACTCGAGCAATTTATTTTTTAAATTGCCACTTGCTTTTGTGATTTTTTGTAGACTTAGACCAAAAGCTAACTTCTTTCTCAGGCTAAGCGCACTACAATATTGTTCAGAAAATAGATGAAAAAGACCGTATTTTGCTGTTTTTAAACCTGCTGATGTATCAGTCTAAATATTTTATTTTCTATCCACTTTATCTTTAGGCTCAGTTTGACTCAAGATGTTTAACTTTGTGAATCTGGCAATGAATACATGTGCTTTAAAAGTCTTGTTTTTACATGGATTAGATTCCTCGCGGGAGTCGACTAAATTCCATACCATAGATGCAAAACAAAAATTTTGTATCAATGTCGATTATCGCAACTTAAATTATCAAACTGTTGCCGATTTTTATCACAATATCATTCAAAAAATTAAGCCTGAAATTTTGGTGGGACATAGTCTAGGCGGCTATTGGGCACTCAAAATGTCTTTGTCGCACCATATTCCGTGTGTGGTGGCAAATCCAAGTTTAGCTCCCACGTTTCGCAATGACTATCCTGCAATTTCAGATGATGACTTGCAGCACGATATTCCACAATTGGCTTATTTAGAATTGGGCGATGAAATTTTGGATATGCATGCCGCGCAAGCATTTTTAGAAAACTATATGCAGACCTCTACTTTTGAGTCTGGGCATCATCGCTTATTGCATCCAGAAAATATTAATTCTTGTATTCAGCAAATCGAACAAGCTTATCTTGCCAAATAAAGTCAAAGCTATCCATTAAAAACAATCAATTAAACATCACCCATTAAAAAAGCCTGATCACAACTATGGAGATCAGGCTTTTTTACAGCAGTTACAATAACTTAAAAGGATTAAGCCACTGCTTGTTCTGGTTTAGATTTATTGTCCAATACGGACCAAATATCTAAACCTAAATTTTTGTGTAAATCTGGTAAGTCTAGGAAAATGCTTGCACCTAAAACTTGATGATTACATTTTTCAGCCAATTGTTTCACTGCTTTTAAAGTGCCACCTGTCGCCAATACATCATCTACAATAATGACTTTTTGCGCTTGCACATCGGCAGCCATTTCTAAACGGTCTAAACCGTATTCTAAGCTATAACCCACACCCACAACTGGTGGTGGCAATTTACCTGCTTTACGCACAAGTACCAAACCTTTGCCTGTACGCTGTGCCAAAAGGCTCGCCAATACAAAACCACGTGCTTCTACTGCAATAAAGCTTTCAACTTCAGCTAATTTTTCTGCAGGAATACTGGCAATTAAAGCATCTGTTAATGAATCCAAATTATTCATAAACAAAGGCGTTAAATCATAAAAATCTACGCCTGGTTTTGGAAAATGAGGAACTGTACGAATATGCGACCACAAAAAAGTAGACAAATTGCTCATGGAAGATCAGAAATGTGACTAAAGAATGGTTGAATTTTACCGTTTATTTTCACATAAGGCTAGTGATCGAATCGGCAAGACTGCCATCAATCACGCATCAAAACACTACAAGGTTTTGATTTTTATAAACTTTAATATACTTAAAAAATACTTAAAAATATTAATATATATTTATTCCATAATAAAATAGCAAAAATATAAGACTTTTACTGTACGACCAAGGTCTTAAATGGCATTTAAACGCATAAAAACGTGATTTTTCCTGCAGCCATTCTCTCATTACAATGCCGTATCTATATCAAAAGAGGTCTTTTCTGCGCGGTTATGTCCCATGCAGCTATTCATTCTATAAAAGCACAGATTAAAATCGCTTATTTACTTTACTTTAGCCGTATAACTGCGTAAAAATTTAATCAAATAGATATATCATACAACTAGTCGTAGATAAGTTTTTTGCTGATCTGGAAATTTAAAGATCGGTTTATGGAGAATTGAATGAAAAAGTATCAATGCATCGTTTGTGGATGGATTTATGACGAAGCAGAAGGCTGGCCTCAAGATGGTATTGTGGCAGGTACATTATGGGAAGATATTCCTGATGACTGGACTTGCCCAGACTGCGGCGTTTCAAAAGCTGATTTTGAAATGATTGAAGTTTAAGACCACGAAAAGACCATGTCCGATGGTCTTTTTTTAACGCCAATTTCTATGCCCTCATTTGGAGTACACCTTATGCATCCTATCGTTATTATTGGTTCAGGCATGGCAGGTTATACTGTTGCACGCGAGTTTCGTAAGCTAAATGCAGAACAAGAGTTAGTCATGATTTGTGCAGATGATGCTGCCAATTATGCCAAACCAACTTTATCTAACGCATTGGCGGGCAATAAAGCCCCTGCTCAAATTGCATTGGGCGATGCAGCTAAAATGGCAAGCCAACTCAATATGCGTATTGAAACCCACACTTGGGTTAAAGCAATTGATGCAGAAGCGCATGTACTTGAATTAGAAAAAGAGGGTGTAAGCAGCCAACAACCTTATTCTAAATTGGTTTTGGCAGTGGGTGCGAATCCTGTACGTTTAGCCATTGCGGGCGATGGCAGTGATGACATTCATGTGGTAAATAATTTAAGTGATTACACCGCATTTCGCCAACAGCTTGAACAACGTCAAGACAAACGTGTGGTGATTTTAGGTGCAGGTTTAATTGGTTGTGAATTTGCCAATGACTTGCAGCAAACAGGACACCAAGTCACGGTGATTGACCTTGCACCACAACCACTAGGTCGTTTATTGCCGGATTATGTAGCCAGTGCTTTTAAACAAAACCTAGAAGAAACGGGTATCCATTTTGTATTGGGTACAACCGTTGAAAAAGTTTCGAAAATTAAAAATGACGACTATTTAGTGACCATTACCAGTGGTCAGTCTTTAATTGCCGATGTGGTACTGTCTGCCATTGGTTTACAACCAAACATTGCTTTGGCTAAAACAGCAGGCATCGAAACCAGTCGTGGGGTCTTAACCAATGCGCAACTTGAAACCAGCCAAGCTGATATCTATGCAGTAGGTGACTGTGCGGAAGTGAATGGTATTTTATTGCCGTATGTGATGCCAATCATGCAGCAAGCACGTGCCTTAGCCAAAACCTTAAATGGTGAAACTACTCAGGTACACTACCCTGCCATGCCTGTTGCAGTGAAAACACCTGCTGCACCACTGACCGTTTTACCTGCGCCACTAGGGGTAGATGTCAACTGGCATACCGAAGAATTTGACGATGGCATGATTGCCAGAGCCTATGACCAAACCGATACCTTACGTGGCTTTGTCCTATTAGGCGCAACAGCGGCCAAACAACGCTTGAGTTTGACCAAATTAGTGCCAGACTTATTGCCTGTATCGGAATAAAATAAAAACAATAAAGGGCGATTGATTTCGCCCTTGCCTGACATGAGGATCACAACATGAATAGTGCACTTCAGTTCACCACATCGCCCTATACGGCATTTATGCACGAAACCAAAGTCGATTTAGGCAACGGAATTCAGCTGCATGTCGAAGTGGGCGGCAAAACTGAAGATCCACCTATTTTGCTGATTATGGGTTTAGGCGCACAAATGTTGTACTGGCCCGATTTCTTTTGTAAATCACTGATCGATCAGGGCTATCGTGTCATTCGCTATGACAACCGCGATATTGGTTTGTCATCCAAAATTCGCCACAAAGGTCCACGTCTGAACACCTATAAAATGATGGGGCGTTTTAGCTTAGGTCTGCAAAACCACGGTGCGCCTTATAACTTATTTGATATGGCGGATGATGCTGCATTGCTATTAGAGCGCTTAGGCATTGAAAAGACCGAGGTGATTGGTGCTTCTATGGGCGGCATGATTGCACAAATTTTGGCAGCCAAATATGCAGATCGCGTGAATAATTTAGGCTTATTATTTACCAGTAATAACCAGCCTTTTTTACCACCACCATTTCCGAAACAACTGTTCAGCTTGCTAGAAAGACCAAAATCACAAGATGAAAATGGCATTGTTGATCATAGTTTAAAACTATTTAAGGTGATAGGCTCACCTGGCTATGTGAATCAACTCGAAACGATGCAAACTGCACGCAAATTATATCAGCGAAGTTATTACCCTGCGGGTGTACTTCAACAGTTTTTAGCAATATTATGTACAGGCTCGTTGCTACAACTGGACAAACAAATTCAGCAACCTACCCTTGTGGTACATGGTTCGCAAGATCGTTTGCTCCCACCAGGGCATGGTAAGGCTGTTGCGAAAGCGATTCCGGGCGCTAAGTTTGAATTAATCAAAGGAATGGGGCATGATATTCCTCCACACTTTATTCCTCATCTTAGCGAACTGTTTGCTCACCACTTTAAATCATAATCATTAGGACACTATGGCTGCATTACCATCTTTAAGACAGCTGTCATACCTCGTTACACTGTCTGAAACGTTACATTTTACAGAAGCGGCTCGCCGTTCTTTTGTAACTCAGTCGACTTTGTCTGGCGGGATCATGGAACTGGAGCGCCTGCTTGGCGGCGTACTGGTAGAACGTGATCGACAGAATGTACGTTTAACCCCATTGGGTGAACAAGTCGTAGCACGCGCCCGTGTTCTGTTAGCAGATGCACAGGACTTAATGCGTTTAAGCCGTGAAATGAGTGAGCCTCTCACAGGTGATTTACACTTAGGCGTGATTCCAACCATTGCCCCATTTATTTTGGCGCAACTGTTAGATGAAGTGCATAAGCAGCTACCTAAAATTCAATTGCATTTACACGAAGCGCAAAGTGAAAAAATTGTCGAAAAACTGGAACACGGCAATTTAGATATGGTGGTGTTAGCCCTGCCATTCGATACGCGTGGTTTGAAAGTGGCTGAAATTTCTAAAGAAGATTTGTTCTTGGTTTATCACAAGGGCGATCAAAAATCGGCGCAGGCCAATTCTTTAGATGATTTAGATTTATCGCGTTTAATGCTACTTGAAGAAGGTCATTGCTTACGTGATCACACTTTAAGTGCCTGCCCAATTGGTGAACGTAAAAACGATCATCGTTTAAAAGCCAGCTCTTTACCAACCTTGGTTGAAATGGTGTCTGCAAATTTAGGCTTTACCCTATTGCCTGAAATTGCAATTCATAATGCCATGATCAAATCGAATCCAGATTTACAGATCAAAAGTATTGAGGCTGCACCAAGCCGTACTTTGGCTTTAGTGACGCGTAAAAGCACGCCATTACAAAGTGAATTTGACGTTTTGCTGCAGATTTTACAGAAAATCACTCAAAACGCAGTCTAAATTTAGACACATGATCCAACATTTCATTAAGGAGCCAATCTGGCTCCTTTTTTATTTTTCGTTCAAAAATGTGTATTGTTTTTGCAGTTCAGGATGATTTAAGTGACTTATAAATATGAACAAGTTTTTAAAATGTGAGATTCATCACAAATTCAACAATTCACTCTTACCACTGAACGAAAGAACAGGATCGAGTTACATTACTCACATTTTCAACACATTTCAAAAAAACATATTCAGCAACAATTACTTATATTTACCCTTTTTATATAAAAATCACTATATTTAAGGATATTCAGTTACAGCAATATCACGCACAATCTATTTATCAAAATTATTTATAGAACAGCACAGGAGTATTTGTCATGATTCACAGAGATCTCGTTTTACCTGTGCCTGTTCTGCTGATTGATGATCAGGTAGAAGCATCACAAAATTTAAGCCACATTTTACAAAATTTTGGCTACCCTAAAGAGGTTCTACTTTGCAGCCCATCGCTCGCAAATGCAGTGCTGATGGTGCAGCAACATTTGCCTAATTTGGTATTTATCAATTTACAGTCTTGGTCAAAAGCTCAAATTGATTTTATCCAAAATCTCAAACTTTTCCGTAAAGATACCTTAATTGTGGCGGTGCTGCCTTCAAGTATGCCAAAACAATTGCTACAAGCTATTCATTTAGGCATTTCAGCCTATGTCTTTAGCGACCAATCTGCAACAGGCATGCAAAACCAGATTCGCACCATTTTACGTGGCGGCTCACCGCTAGACGGCAACTTAGCCAATGAAATCTTAGCCTGCGAACAATCCATTGTCGCACATGGTCATTCTTTGGCACTCTCTAAAACTGAACATGAAATATTGGCGCTTTCAGGACAAGGTTTACCTTCACAACAAGTTGCTGCCAACCTGAATGCTTCAGAACAACTGGTGCATGGTTATGTGAAAAGTATTTATCGCAAAATTATGAATGCGGATGATGCGATGTGCTGTTTTTCTTAAATTATTGATCAATAAATATCAATCAAAAATATAAGTCTTAAATAAATATTAGAAACAAAAAAAGAGCGATGTCTGGCATCGCTCTTTTTACCTGTTATAAATGTTTGAAACT
Organism: Acinetobacter sp. ANC 5045; assembly: GCF_004331005.1. Taxonomy (NCBI): domain Bacteria; kingdom Pseudomonadati; phylum Pseudomonadota; class Gammaproteobacteria; order Moraxellales; family Moraxellaceae; genus Acinetobacter; species Acinetobacter sp. ANC 5045. The sequence goes on from NZ_SJNS01000013.1 coordinate 60,058, forward strand.
AAACAATACTATCGGTCAGGATACGCTGCGCATTGTGTGGTTCTTCACCCTCAGCTGCTTTTACACGCACCCAAGTTCCATCACCCTGCAACAGCCACGCCTGTTGATTGTCTTGCATGTAGGTCAATAAACCTTGCTCATAAATACGCTTTTTCAAAGCTGGATCTTCAATTGGGAAACACGCTTCAACGCGGTTAAATAAGTTACGATCCATCCAGTCAGCACTTGAACAATAAATACGTGGATTGCCATTATTAGAGAAATAATAGACACGGGTATGTTCAAGGAAACGTCCGACAATCGAACGCACACGGATATTTTCCGATAAGCCCGGCAAACCTGGGCGCAAGCAGCAAATTGAACGGATGATGAGATCAATTTGCACACCCGCCTGAGACGCCTCGTACAATTTATTGATCAATTGCATTTCAGTCAGTGCATTCACTTTCACAATAATTTGTGCGGGCTTACCTGCTTTAGCATTGGCAATTTCTTCATCAATATAATTCACCAACTGTGCGTGCAGGGTAAATGGTGCATGCAACAACTTTTTCAGTTTTGCCATTTTACCCATGCCTGTTAGCTCTTGGAAAATACGATGCACATCTTCACACAGCTCTTTGTCTGTGGTCAGTAAACCATAGTCGGTATAAATACGCGCATTGCCTGCGTGGTAGTTACCTGTGCCTAAATGTACATAACGCACCAATTTATTATTTTCACGGCGCACCACCAAAATCATTTTGGCGTGGGTTTTATACCCCACAATACCGTACACAACCACAGCGCCCGCTTCTTGCAACACGTTAGCCACAGCAATGTTAGATTCTTCATCAAAACGTGCACGCAGTTCAATCACCGCAGTCACTTCTTTACCGTTTCGTGCAGCCTCTGCAAGCACTTGTACAATTTCAGAATCTGCGCCACTACGATATAAAGTTTGTTTGATTGCCAAGACTTGTGGATCACGTGCAGCTTCACGCAGCAAGTTAATCACGGGTGCAAAAGATTCAAACGGATGGTGTAATAAAATGTCTTGCTTTTGCATCGCTGAAAAAATATTTTCAGACTTTTTTAACACCTTTGGAATGGCGGGTGTATGTGAATCATAACGTAAATGTGGACGTTTAAAATTAGACAATAAACGCGCCAAGTTCACTGGGCCATCTACTTTATAAAGTTGTTCTTCTTCAAGATCGAACTCATCTAGCAAATAATCATAAATGGCTTTCGGGCAGTTGTGCGTTACTTCTAAACGTACCGCACGACCAAAACGGCGTGAGTTTAATTCGCCTTTTAGGGCTTTGGCCAAGTCTTCTACATCTTCATTTAACGCCAAATCTGCATTACGGGTCACACGGAATTGATAGCATCCAGTCGCAGTCATGCCCGGGAATAAGTCAGACACATGCTCATGAATAATTGCTGAAAGCATGACGTGGTGCTCTTTACCGCCTGTAAGTTCATCGGGTAAACGAACTACACGTGGTAATGAACGTGGTGCAGGAACAACCGCCAAATCAATTTGACGACCAAAAGCATCTTTCCCTTCTAAAGTCACAATAAAATTCAGACTTTTATTGACCAAACGTGGAAATGGATGTGCAGGGTCTAGGCTAATTGGGGTTAATACAGGGGCAACTTGCTCTTGGAAATATTTTTTCACCCATGCCGATTGTGCAGGGGTTAATTCACCACGACGTAAGAAACAAATGTCTTCTTCACGTAATTTTGGCAAAATTTCCTGATTTAAAATACGGTACTGGCGTTCAATAGCAGCATGTGCTGTTTTAGAAATTTGATCTAACACCTGCTTAGGGGTTAAACCATCTGGACTACGGCTTTCATTGCCCAAGTCCAATTGTTCCATCATGCCCGCAACACGAATTTCAAAAAACTCATCCAAGTTACGTGAAAAAATCAGCAGGAAGTTCATGCGTTCCAACAAAGGATGCAACGGATCGACAGCTTGCTCAAGCACGCGCAAATGGAAATCTAAAATAGACAGTTCGCGGTTAATGTAGCGATCATTATATGTATATTCTGTTTGCGCAGGAGTCGCGCCTGTTGCCGTATTCATACCCACCTATGCTTTTTTAAAATGTTTGGCACTGCTACAAGTATGCTTCAATTTTGTGACATTTTCATAAAAAAAGCCTAAAAAATTAGGCTTTGTGGATATTTTCACATTTTATAGTTTGTTTTCGCTCAATTTAGGGAATTTCCGCATAACGCATATAGCGCTGCACCATCTGTTTACGGGCTTTTAATGCCCCCGCATTACGATGTTCCTGAAAATATTTTGGATTGGTTAAAATCGCAGCCAAGAAAATTGCTTGATCACGGCTTAAACTTTTTGCACTTTTGCCAAAATAATGCTGTGCCGCAGCTTCGGCACCATAAATATTATCGCCAAATTCTACCGAGTTGAGATAGACCTCTAAAATACGCTGCTTTGACCACATGCGTTCCATCATCCATGTCGCCACAACTTCTTGCCCTTTACGCAAAAAAGATCGCTTATTGTATAAAAACAAATTCTTGGCGAGCTGCTGAGAAATTGTGGAACCACCTGCAACAACCTTGCCTTCATCTTTGTTCCGTTCCAGCGCAGTTTGAATACCTTCCCAGTCAAAGCCATGATGTTGCATAAATTTGCCATCTTCGGCAGTCACCACAGCTCGCTTTAAATTATCACTGAGTTGGTCATAGTCGCGCCATTGATGTTGTATAGGCTTACTCGGTTCAGCCCAATAATCCAAACGCATCATCATGGTCGATTGCACAGGCTGCGTACGCCACCACACCAAGCTGCTAAAAATCCATAATTGAACCAAAAGCACCACACTGACAAGAATTAACAAAGTTCGTATAAAAAAAGCTTTCATCTTGGTGCATGGCTCCTGAAGCGTTATTTTTTCGTGTTAAGCTTAGATTGATCACTACGACACAATATTCAAATATATGTCCCAACATCCCCCAAACCTGCGCAACAATAAAGTTGAAATTCACCTGTGGTGGATTACCGCAGCCCTGATTGCAATAAACGTGGCTTTGTTTGCATGGCAAGTGCTCAACGGCATGAACATTAGCAATCCTAGCCCGCAAGATGCAATACGCTGGGGTGCTGATTATGCACCTTTAACCTTTTTGGCGGAACCCATTCGCCTGTTCAGCAGCATGTTTTTTCATTTCGGTTTAGTACATTTAATGTTAAATATGTGGGCCTTGTATATTTTTGGCAGCGTCAGTGAACAGTTGTTTGGGCGTGTCTATTTTATAGTGTTATATGTTTGCGCGGGTTTGATGGGTAGCCTGCTCAGTGGCTATGTCAGCATTCAAGACAGCTATACCCTGCTCGAACAAGGTGTCGCTAATCCAAAGCTGTTACCTAGCGTGGGTGCAGGTGCATCGGGTGCAGTGATGGGACTTGGAGCTGCACTGACGGTATTGGCGTTATTGCCCCAATTACCTCGCCAAAAATTTCTGTTGGATGGCAAGACTTTGGTGATGGTGATGGCACTGAACTTAGGTATGGGCTTTATGATCAGTGGCATTAATAATGCTGCACATATTGGCGGCATGCTCATGGGCGCAGCCATGACACTCATTTGGTACCTTGGACAACGCAGCAAACACAGTAACTTAGTGAACAGTTTTGCGATGCTCCTTGCACCATTGGGTTGTGCTGCATTTTACTGGTATTGCCATAAACTGCTTGCTCCAATTCAACCCCTTTGGCAAGAACTGCTTAGCATGATGCAACGCAGTCTGGGTTGAACAATCAACCTTTACAGCAAGTAAAACAACATCAACTAGAGATGAATCAGGACTGATTCATCTCCCTTAAACTTTGCAGTGGCGGAATATCGCATAAATAACTTAAACGATAACGTCCAATCAAGGCACACAGCACGGTCATAAATACAGGCAAAATCAGCCAGATTTCCCAATGTGGTTGCAGCATTAAATCCATGCGGTAACTGGCAACAGCACTAATGACTTCGGCAAATAAACACGCCACTATTCCCGCTATAAAGCCCATAAAACCGATTTCCAGACTCAACATACGTTTGAGTTTTTGTTTAGAACTACCAAAAGAACGCAGTAATGCGACTTCGCGTTTGCGCTCATCCATCAGCAAGTTTAAACACGCGATTAATACCAACAGCCCAGACACACTCACCAAAATGGCTAAAATGGTGATGATCTGCACCAACACATTCACAATGCGTTTAATTTCATCCAAAATTAGGCTGACATCAATAAACACTGTGTTGGCAAATTGCTGAATCAATTGAATTAGTTTCGGTTTATCTGCTTCAGGCACATAGAAACTGCCCAAATAACTGCCTGCATTTTCATCCATAGTGTGCGGTGAAAAAATAAAGAAAAAATTTGGACTAAAGCTTTCCCACTCCACCGTACGCAGATTAATCACTTCGGCTTCAAGTATGCCTTCAGGCAAACTAAAACTGAGTCGATCACCAATTTGAATGCCCAACTCGGCAGCCGTATCTGCTTCTACTGACACTTGTCCCACTGCACTGAAATTGGCTTGCCCATTTACAATGATATTATCGGCAGGATAACGGTCAGACTGTGTCAGGTTGAGTTCGCGTCTTAACGTATTGCTTTGCTGAATTAAGGCGTCGGCAAAAGGTTGATCATTTTTGGCGACCAAACGCCCGCGTATATTTGGATAAAGTGGCGTGCTGTGCCACTGCTGCTGCGTTAATTGTTGTTGAAACTCAGGCATATCAAACGGTGGCAAGCCGTAAACAAACTGATTGGGTGTTCCTTCGGGCAATTGCTGCTGCCAACGATCTAGCAGGTCGGTACGCAACACTGCAAGTACCGTAATTAAACTTAATCCTAAAGCCAATGCAGTAATTTGAAATGCCGTGACAGCAGGCGCACGAATATACGCTGCGAGTCTGCCTTTAGAATGACGCAATAATTTTAATAAACTCCACACCACTCCATACAGCAATACGCACAGCGCAATAATCGCACCAATCACCCATGTACTAAGCACTAAACTTTCGGTCAAGACCACACAAAATACGATTAGACTTAGCGTCCCTGTAAGCAACATCCACCACCAAGCGCGCATGCTTTTGTCTTGTTGGCGAATCACACGAATCGGTGCGGTATTCAGCAATTGCAATAAATTAGGCAGCACAAAACCCAACAACACCACAGCACTGGTCAGCATGGCGATTGGCAATGGCCCAAGCAAAATTGCCATGGCTGAAAATTGAATTTCCAGGTGCGGAATCAGTTGCAGCATGATTTGCAACAAAGCATAGCCCAAGGTCACGCCCAAAATACTGCCAATGCCCATAGCGATAATTAAGACCAAAGCAAGCAAAGCCAAATAAGCGGCTAAAATTTGTCGTTTACTTGCACCAATACAACGTAATAAGGCGATATGATCCTGATTTTGTTGCACATAGCGCTGACTGGTCAAACCAATCGCAATCCCACACAATAAAATGGTCAGGATATTCGCTAACTGTAAAAAGGTATCTAAATTGGCAATGGGGCGCATTAAGCGAGTATTGCCTTCACTGGCATTGCGTAGTCTTAAACTACTTTGTTCTTCAAAGTTTTGTTCAGGGCTGGCCGTTTGCTGTGCCTGTGCAGGCTGTTGTGTATGTGTTTTAAAATACTGCTCAAAATTTTGTGTATCTTTGGCGCTGCCTGCCAACAACAAACGGTAATCTATGCGGCTACCCACTTGAATCGCGTGGGTACGTGCCACATCGGCCTGTGAAATAATTACTGTCGGCGAAAAACCTGAAAAACCGAGTTCCTGATTAGAATCATGTTCAATTTTGGCAGTCACGGTAAATGCTGCATCGGCAATATTTACTGTTTCACCCAGTTTAACGTGAAGTAAATCCATAGCACGTTGGCTTAGCCAAATTTCGCCAGACTGAATCTTGTCCGCTGCAGGACTGACCCGTAATTCACCGCGTAACGGAAAATTGTGCTCAATCGCTTTGACATTCACCATCACAAATTGTGCTTGAGTATGTGCCATCGAACTAAATACAGTCACATGCGACTGTTGTAACTGATGTGCAGTCGCCTGATCCTGCCAGTCTTGTGCAATGGGTTCATTGTCGCTCAGGACTAAATCACCCGCCAACATTTCTGCCGCTTGCAACGCTACAGCATTTTGAATTTGCTCATTGCTAAACTTTAAGGCTGTGGTCGCGCTAATCGCTAAAGTCAGCGCAATAATCAGTAAATAGACACCACTGCTTTTAAAACTCTGCTTTAACAGTGGATGAAATAATGCGTTCATTTCATCCTCCTGTTATGGCAGCGGTTGGCTTAGCTGCAAATTGCTCAACCAATTGCCCATCAATTAAAGCGTAATGGCGCTGACATTGTGCCGCCAGTTTCGGGTCATGCGTGACCAACACCAAAGTTGTGCCCAACTCACGGTTCAATTCAAATAACAATTGCTCAATTTCAGTTGCAGTTTCACCATCCAAGTTTCCTGTCGGTTCATCGGCAAAAATAATTTTAGGTTCACGAATTAAAGCGCGTGCAATGGCGACACGTTGTTGCTCACCTCCCGAAAGCACTTTCGGCGTTTGCTGTGCTTGTCGTTCTAAACCCACACGTTTCAGCAAGTTGAGGGCTTTTTGTTCTGCCTCTGCATATTTAAATTTTTCCTGCAAACGTAGTGGCAACATCACATTTTCCAGTGCCGTCAAATGCGGCAATAACTGAAATGACTGGAACACAAAACCAATATGCTTTAAACGAACTTCTGCACGTTGTTCTTCGTTTAATTCTGCAATTGACTCACCACATACCACCAATTTTCCACTGCTGGCCTGATCTAATGTTGCCAAAATACCCAATAAGGTCGATTTTCCTGAACCCGAACGACCTGTAATGGCCACTTGTTCACCTTCCTGAATATCGAAGTTTAAATTCTCAAAAATGGTCAATTGTTTTTGTGCAAGTTGTATCTTTTGTGTCAAATTTTGGGCAGAAATAATCGTTTGTGGCATGATATTAGATTCTTTAGTGTTTTGAGTCATACGTTTCCCATTATGCAAAATCGCAATCTAACTAGTCGTGTCTTCCCGCGTGTGTTGCTGCTCGGACTATGTTTCAGCCCATTCGTGGTATCTGCAAAAACCATTATGATTGTAGGTGACAGCTTAAGTGCAGGTTACGGCATACAACCACAACAAGGTTGGGTTCACTTATTGCAAAAACGTTTAGAACAACAGTATCCGAAACAGCATAAAGTGGTCAATGCAAGTGTCAGTGGCGAAACCACCAGTGGTGCTTTGGCGCGTCTGCCTAAATTGCTGCAGACCCATCGTCCAGACGTTGTAGTCATTGAGTTAGGCGGAAATGATGGCTTGCGTGGACAACCGCCACAAATGATTCAAAAAAATTTAGCGAACTTAATTCAGCATAGCCAAAAAGCCAAAGCGAAAGTGGTGATTTTTGGGATGAAAATGCCGCCAAATTACGGCTCGGCGTATAGCAAAGCATTTGAAAATAACTATAAAGTGGTGAGTCAGCAATATAAAGTCAAATTACTGCCATTTTTTATGGAAGGTATTGCGGGCAATAAGCAATTGATGCAAAAAGATTTAATTCATCCAAATGCCAAAGCTCAGCCTATTTTGCTAAATAATGCTTATCCATATATCAAAGGCGCTTTATAAAGCGCCTTTGAGGAAAATCTAATTGCTGTGCGGTTCGGATTAAAAATCAAAAAAAACCACTTCACCTGTTTCCAGTGAATATTCTGCACCGACTACTTTCAACTGACCTTGTTCAATCAGGTTTTCTAAAACTGCTGAACCATGACGCAATTGATTTACCGATGCAAATACATTGGAACGTACTGCATGCTTAGACAATTTCGCCAAATCATTTTTCAGTTCAGTCTGCATTAAGGTTTCAACTGAAGGGCGAACACGGTTCACAATCGACATTAAATTTGCCGATGGTGGACAGTCTGGGCACATTAAAGTATCAATTGTCGCTTGAATTGCACCACAGTGACTGTGTCCTAAGACAACAACCACAGCACAGTCATAACGCTCTGCCGCAAATTCAACACTACCTACCTGTGATGGCGCAACCACGTTGCCCGCAACACGAATTACAAAAAGATCACCCAATCCTTGGTCAAATACCATTTCTGCAGGAACACGTGAATCTGAACATCCTAAAATAATGGCAAATGGATTTTGGTCTTCTGCCATTTCTGCACGCTGTTGGTGCGACAATTGCTTCGGATGTCTGGTATCACCAGAAACAAAACGTTGGTTTCCTTGTTTAAGACGTTCTAAAGCTTCTTGAGCTGTTAGCATTCTTGATTTACCACCGATCTTTGAAGTTGCGATATTCTAAAGCCAGTTTTTATGAATGTCACTTGCAAAAAAATATGCAGCTGCGCTTTTCTTTATTCATTTTTGTTATAAATTTTTTCACTTTTTATTGAGATAGGTCACATTTTCTACCAATTTCAAAGCTTTGATCAAAAAAGCAAGGGATGACTTTCATTTTTAAACGCCTACAATAGACAGAATACACTTGTGCAATTAGACCTAAGAGCTAGTGCCTATCATTATTGGAGCCTGTTTTGGGTTCGTCAGGGGAAGACGTTTTCATGATGAAATTTATTCGATCACGTTATCTACATACGACTTTATTGGCTTTGGGACTAAGTACATCTTGCCTTGTACAAAGCGCTGCGCCCAATCCATATACCTTCACAAAAAACAATAACGCCAGTAACAGCAACGCAACTGAACTTAAACTATTACAAAATCATTTTCAGCAACAGCGCAAACAAGCAGGACTAAGCTCTAAAAGCATTCGTGTTGGAGATGTCGTCTGGAGCTATAACGAAGGTGGCTCGCACAGCAAACCCACAATTTTATTGATTCATGGTTTGGCAGGCACACGTGATAATTGGAACCGTGTCGCGCAATTTTTAACCCCACATTATCATGTGATTATTCCAGATTTACCCAATAGCGGTGACACCAAAACTCCAAGCAATTTTGATAATTCAGTTCCGAATGTAACTTCACAACTGCGTCAATTTATTGAAGCAATTGACTGTGAAGAAAACTTACACGTGGCAGGACATTCTTTAGGCGGCTCAATTGCAACCGTGTATGCCTCGCAATATCCTTTTGATACGCAAAGTTTATTTTTACTCAATAGTGCAGGCATTTATAAACTTGCTAATACGCCTTACACCAAAAATCCATTATCTTTAAATGACTTAATTGTGAGCAAACATGGCGATTTAGCCGACGTCGCCAAACAAATCATGCAAAGCCCGCCTGCCATGACCTCACAAATTCAACATGCGCAAGAAGAAGTCCTGATTTCTCGCTCAGAACAAACCCGTAAAGCAATTGAGCAAATTGTCAAACTCAACCGTATTTATACTCCAGACTCATTTGCACGTTTAGCAGGATCAATTGAAGCACCGACCCTGATTTTATGGGGTAAGCAAGATCGCATTATTAATGTTGAAGTGGCGAAGGAATTACAATCTTTACTCAAACGCGCCGAAACACCTGTGATTCTTAATAATGTTGGACACATGCCGTTATTGGAAGCTGAAAAACAAGTCGCACAATATTATTTGCCGTTTCTGGCTAAAACTCAGAACCTAAAAAACCCACTTGCTGATAAACTGATTCCTCTAAATTAATTATTATATAAAACCTTCATGCAGAAACATCCCATCATTGAGCAACTAATTGAAGCTCAGCTTGATTTTTTAGATCAAGAATTTAACCAAAGTGAAATGGTACAAACTGAATTTGTGCAGTTTTACCAATGGTTTCGCAAACAAAGCTTACAAGATTTATGGACATCTGAAGCCATTCATCAACTGATTCAACATCAAATTTTAAATACACCTGCCAGTTCATTTTTAGTGGAACAAATTGCTGAGCATATTCGTTTTGCACTGGTACACCCTGTTAATGACAGCAGTAAAATTGCCGATGTGATACCTGTGCTGACCATCGACAAAATTGCACAATATGTTGCAAGTAAAAGTGGACATCGTCAGCGTTTGATTAAAACCGTGGTGAATAATCCTGCCTTTGCCGCTATGATTACCCAACTCATTCAACACTCCATTCAGGATTATATGGATAATTCGGTGATCGCCAAAAGCGTGCCTGGCGTATCGCGTTTTATGAAAATGGGTAAATCGGTTTTGGAAAGTGTTACCGATACCAATTTAGACCAGACCATTCAGCATTATTTGCAAAAAAATGTGCAGAAGCTGACTCAAATGAGCGAGTCGGTGCTTAATCAACATTTTGACGATGAAAAACTGTATCACTTCCAAGCCAATTTATGGCACAAAATTAAAGATTTGCCACTTTCCGTTTTAAAAAACTATATTGAAGTGCAAGACCTATCTCAAACTGTCAATTTAGGACATGAAATTTGGGATCATTTACGCCAAAGTGACTATTTGAAACAGCAAGTGCATGATGGTGTGTATGCGTGGTATGTACGCAATCAAGCACGACCTTTTGATTTGTTATTGCACGACTTAAATATTGATGAAGCGCTAGTCCAACATCAATTACAACAACTGTTAAATCCAGTCATTCAAAAAATGATCGCTGAAGGCTATTTAAAGCAACGTGCGCGCCATTATTTAGAGGAATTTTATTATTCTGAAAAAACACAACAAATTTTAAATCTACAAACGAATGAATAGGGTCTGTTGACAATTTCAGATAAAAAATAACCTCCTAAAATTTAGGAGGTTATTTTTAAGCGAGGCTTAGAGCTTATTTAAAATAAGCACCTTCAGATTGACTGTGGTCAGTCTGATCCACCACACGCATCAATTCAGGTACGTGTTGTTTCAAGGTTGTTTCAACACCTTGCTTTAAAGTCACATCAATCGCTGAACATCCTTGGCAACCGCCACCAAATTTCAATACTGCAGTTAAGCCGTGTTCTTCATCTTCAACCACTTCAACCAAAGCACAGTTACCACCATGCCCTGCTAAACCTGGGTTAATTTCAGACTGTAAAACATAAGTAATGCGTTCTTCTACCGAAGCATCTGGGCCTACGCGTGGCACTTTTGAGTTCGGTGCACGGAAAGTCAATTGACCACCAAAACGGTCTTTGTTGTAGTCAATTACGGCATCCAATAAATACGGAATAGACGGCGTATCAATAAATGCAGGAAAGTCTGGATATTCCTGTTTGTAGTCTGTAGGTACAACTTCATCGGGCGCACTATAAGCCATGCAACATTCAGCACGCGGTGTACCAGGATTTTCCACAAAAACACGCACACCAATACCCAGTGTATTTTGCTTTGCCAATAAATCCTTCAAATACTCTTGAGCAGTTGGCGTAATCAATAAGTTTGGAATTTCATCTACAACTGCTGTGCTGCTGTTCTCAGTCGACATAACAATAATTTCCTCAAGCTGAAGTGGCTATTTTAACTGAAGATGCGGGGGAATAAAAAAAAATCAACCAAAATTGTCGGATTTATTCCTAAAGTTCGACTCAAACTCAGTTTTGATGCATTATTACAGCAGAATTCAAGTAAAAGAATAGGCGTTTATGCTCGATTTACCTTTTAATCATACCGTGACCATTATCATTATTACGGTCATTGTGTCTATGTTGGCGTTTTCCAAACAAGAATTAATGAATCGTCTGATTTTTTGGCCGCCTGCTATGCAACGTGGTCAATATGACCGCTTCATTACCCATGGTTTTGTGCATGCCGATGGTGCGCATTTGCTGTTCAATATGATTACCCTGTTTTTCTTTGGCAGCATTATTGAAAGTTTTTATCGCCAATACGTCTATGATTTAGGCTTTGTTTTATTCTATTTGGGTGGTTTAATCGCCGCGATTATTCCAAGTTATTTAAAGCATAAAAATGACCATCGTTGGGCCAGCTTAGGCGCATCTGGTGCTGTATCTGCGGTGTTGTTTGCCTATATTTTGTTTGAGCCGTGGAAGTTGATTTTCGTGTTCTTTATTCCAGTGCCTGCCATTATTTTTGCAATACTGTATGTAGCGTATAGCATTTGGTCGGGTAAACGCGGCAATTCCAATATTAATCACAGTGCGCATTTATGGGGTGCGGCCTATGGTGTGATTGTGACTATTTTAATTGAACCACGCATCTTGCCTCACTTCCTGAATAAACTGGCGCAACTGCCGTTTTAACTTTTGAAACTATAACGACTCGGTACATCTACCACTGAGTCGTTGCTACTTTAAAGAGTTTTCAAATCCGTCAATAGACTGCTTTCATAAATCCGCTTAACACCATCATTTATTGCCTCTCATCTTCAGCCTCTCTCATTGGGAAAAACGACTTTCAATCGTCATTTTATGAACTGCTGATAAGTATTTTTGATTGATGAAAGCATCTGAATGATCCAATACAGCATAAAGCACACAACAAATAACATGCAGTTACTCGACAAGCACTTATATTAAGAATATAAAGACTAAAACTATCAAGCAATCAGGAGTCAGCCATGAAAAAGTTTGCACTTCTAAGCGCCCTTTTACTTAGTTTAGGATTAAGCGCCTGTGCCGTACATACCCCTGAAGGCAGTGTGGTGATTGATCCTGACCGCACGATCTATCCGAAAGGCTATTATCCACACCAACATCCGCATGGTGATGGTGATTTTTGTCCTCCAGGTCAGGCGAAAAAAGGACGTTGTTAAGCTGTTGGTCTGAGTGAATAAAACATTGTTGATACAGCATCAGACTCATTTATGATTAGAACCTAAACATTTAAACACTGACCTTTAAATCCCAATAACATCTCATTCATATTAAAAACCTTTACGCTTCGTGAAGGTTTTTTTATTCAAATTTCACTCAATTTTGGTAGTTTTTGCTACCCAATATCGTAACTTGGCATAGATAATGTATACATCTGTATATTAATTTCAATTTAGTTTGCGAGTTTTTGCATGTCCACTTCTTACGATGGCTTACAGTTTCCAATTCATCCAGAAAATCATAAACCCAGCACCTCAAGCACGGGCAAACAAATTATTGCCGAAGCCTTAGCCACAGTCGATCATCAAAGCTCAGTCGATGCTTTGGCAGAAAAAAACTGGCGTAAACACTATCCAAAATACTTTAAAGCCCTCGTGACCAATGGTATTCGTGAACAAGCTAACGCAATTCAAATTGCAGAAGATGGTTTAAGAAAAGCGCATCAAAGTTTTGAGTTTTATCGTCATGAGCAAAAATATGTGCTGAAAGATGTCATGCTCTTGCCTACTGAAACTTTACATACCTTTAAATTACAAGGCAGCAGCCAAGCAGCACCCGAATGGTATGTGCCGTATCGTGGGCAAAAGTTACAAGGTCAAGCTCTACTAGATCAAATTGCAATTTGGCTAGCAGCAGGCATTATTGAACCAAGTCATGCCGAAGCGTTAAATGCTGCAATGGCGCATCCTGAATGGTTTGATTTGTCTGACCGTAACATGGTGCTATTTGGTGCAGCTTCAGAAGCAGGGCCACTCACATGGTTAGCCAAATGGAAAGCCAATATTATTGCAGTCGATTTACCAAATAGCCGTGTGTGGAATAAAATTTTAAGCACTGTGCAACAAGGCAATGCCACCTTATATGCACCCAGTACAACACAACTCGCGGCAGATACCCCACTTGATATTTTAACAGAACAGTTGGGTGTAAATCTGCTAACGCAAACCCCAGAAATTGCACAATGGTTAGCTCAAAAACCTCAAACGCTAGATTTAGCAGCCATTGCCTATTTAGATGGTGAAAAACACGTGCGTGTTGCGATGGCAATGGATGCGATTATGCAATATGTCAGCGAACACAAAGCTGATAGCAGCCTTATGTTTATGTGTACCCCAACCGATGTTTATGCCGTTCCTGAAGAAGTGATTAGCGCATCGGCAGAGAAGTTTCAGCAGCGTTCGCAAGGGCAAAAGCTACTTACCAAAAGTATTGAAACCATTTCACGCAGTCATTTCTTCCAAAAGAATCTGCATAATTTAATTGCTTCAGACAATGGTCAACATTATGGTATTGCCGACTGTTTGGTGGTTGAACAAGGGCCAAACTATGCTTTAGCAAAACGCATCCAGCAATGGCGTGCAATTTTAGCGCGTCATCAAGGACAGCATGTCAGCATCAATATTGCACCTTCGACCACCACACACTCTGTGACCAAAAATCCATTACTCAAAGCAGCATTTAGTGGCGCAAGTTTGTTTGATGTTGAAGCATTTAGCCCTGAAACCACCAATGCGATTATGGCGGCATTGTGGATTCATGACTTACGCAATCCAAACTCGGCAGCCAATCCTGAAGTGAAACTTGAGCATCCGCTCGAATTGATGATGGAAGGTGCGAACCATGGTGGATTGTGGCGCGTGGCGTATTTGGCACGAACTGCCCTACCTTTCGCTGCGCTCTATGGCTTTGCTGCAGATAAATTACCTCTGGACAAAGTCATCCAAAAATTTAAAAAGTAATGTAAACCGCTAATCTATCTATTCAAAAACTTGCCTGCAAATATTTCTTTAGACTAATCTGCAGGTATAAAAAAGCGCTGTATCATCACAGCGCTTTTTCAACCACTCAAAAAGTTTTGAATGGATTAAAATACTTTTAAGAACAACCAGAACAAGCTACCCGATAAGCAAATTGTCGCAGGTAAAGTGAAAATCCAAGCCGAAAGAATTGTACGCACCATTTGGAAATTCAGACCCGATTTATTTGCCACCATGGTACCTGCCACCGCACTGTTCAGTACGTGTGTAGTTGAAACTGGCATCCCCAAACCATCTGCAGCAGCAATAGTTGACATTGCCACAAGCTCGGCAGACATACCTTGACCATAAGTCATGTGCTGCTTACCGATACGTTCACCAACAGTCACCACAATACGTTTCCAGCCGACCATCGTACCCAAGCCTAGTGCTAAGGCAACGGCAACTTTGACCCAAGTTGGAATGTATTGTAAGAATGAATCTAAATGGCTGCGGTAGCTTTTAACCACTTTTTTCTGTTCTTCCGACATTTCAGGCAAGGCATTGGCTTTGTCTAAACGCTTGAATGAAGTCGTGCTTAAATACATATCATTACGCATTTCTGCTACTTCAGCTTCAGGCACATCTTTCAAGTTGCCATATTGACCCACACGCTCACCCAAATGATCCGTTAAGCTTGCCAAAGCAGGCACGACTTCAGGAGTAATTTCTTTGGTCTGAATATAACTAGTAATAATCTGACGCGCTTTTTCATCTGGCATATCGGCATGTTGTGGATAAATCACATCAGCCGTTTGCGTTGAAAGCTGCTGGAACGATTGAATGTGGTTTTGGCCTAACTCTTTATTTAACGAGTACGCCAACGGCACAATCCCGATCAAAATCAACATGATTAAACCCATGCCCTTTTGACCATCGTTTGAACCATGCGCAAAACTTACCCCAGTACAAGTAAAAATTAGAATGGCACGAATCAGTGGTGGTGGTGGCTTATTGCCTTCAGGTGGCTGGAACAACTCCATTTGTTTCTTGAAGATTTTTTTCACCAAGAAGAACAAAATCGCAGCAAAGGCAAAACCAATCAGTGGCGAGAACAATAAAGCCTTGCCCACTTTCATGACTTGTTCCATGTCTACGCCACTTGCACCCGCACCTGAGTTCAGCAAGTAGTTCATAATCCCCACACCTAAAATCGAACCGATTAAAGTGTGCGAACTTGAAGCAGGAATACCGAAAAACCACGTTCCTAAGTTCCAGACAATCGCGGCAATCAACATGGCAAAAACCATGGCAAAGCCTGCGCCTGAACCGACATTCATAATCAATTCGACTGGAAGTAAGGCAATAATACCGTAGGCAACTGCGCCACTGGCGACCATCACCCCAAGGAAGTTACAGAAACCCGCCCACATTACTGCCACAGGTGCAGACAGGGCATTGGTATAAATAACCGTTGCCACTGCGTTAGCTGTGTCGTGGAAACCATTCACAAATTCAAAGCCTAAGGCAATGAATAAAGCGGTCGCCAATAAAATCACCGAGTACATGCTTAGCGCAGGCACGTGGGATAAGTCCGCAGACAATTGGAAACCAATATAAATAAGGGTAGAAACGATGATCGTTAAAAACACCGGCATAAAAAATTTCGGTGTAGGCACATGAACATTGGTCGATTTAGTGGTCGACTTGTGTGCTGAATCTACAAGAGTTGGATTAGAATTCATGCAAGCAGAAAAGAGGATTTAAAATCCCCTTATTGTTCAATTAAATTGTGACAATTATATGACAAAGAGCTGCTATATAAAGCAACTTTCATACTTTATTTTCACACTTTAAGCTGTTTTTTTTGTGCATAAAATTAAAATTAACATTTAAATTTAAACACTTAGAATAAATAAACCTACTTTTCTTATGCTATTCTCTCAAATTTAGATTGTTACACCTTTGTCATATTTGCCTAAAATTTCAGACAAAATTTACCGTGAGCCAATTTTGCCTGAGCAATATGACAAAGCGATGACGCATCAAAGTAAAATCAAAATTAGAATGTTCCTCATCACAACTTTTATTTAGGTTCAAAAGCTACTGCAAAATCCTAAAAATACTGCTTTATGCACTATTTTTACGACTTCCACTCTCTCTGGTCGCTTCAAGTGCACGAAAGCCGTGCGAACTCTGCTAAAATAGCGCTCATTTCGGATTCAGTCATAAAGGGTTTTTTATGTCCACGCTTACCACCCTGAAAGCGCTTCTTGCCCAAAGAATTTTAATTATCGATGGTGCTATGGGTACTATGATTCAACGCCATCAATTGGAAGAAGCCGATTATCGTGGTGAGCGTTTTGCAGATTGGGCACATGACCTCAAAGGCAACAATGATTTATTGGTACTGACCCAACCGCACATTATTCAGGGTATTCACGAAGCCTACTTAGATGCGGGTGCAGACATTATTGAAACCAACAGCTTTAACGGCACACGCGTTTCTATGTCTGACTATCACATGGAAGATTTGGTTCCAGAAATTAACCGCGAAGCAGCCCGTTTAGCCAAAGCTGCCTGTGAAAAATATTCAACACCAGACAAACCACGTTTTGTGGCAGGTGTACTTGGGCCTACATCACGTACTTGTTCAATTTCTCCAAATGTAAACGACCCTGCATTTCGTAACATTAGCTTTGATGCACTCAAAGAAAACTATATTGAAGCTGCGCATGCCTTAATTGAAGGTGGCGCAGATATCCTGCTCATTGAAACTGTATTTGACACCTTAAACTGTAAAGCTGCGATTTTTGCGGTCAAAGAAGTGTTTAAACAGCTCGGGCGTGAATTGCCGTTGATGATTTCAGGTACCATTACCGATGCTTCAGGACGTACCTTAACGGGTCAAACTGCAGAAGCTTTCTGGAACTCGGTACGTCATGGCGATTTACTTTCAATTGGTTTTAACTGTGCTTTGGGCGCAGATGCCATGCGTCCACACGTTAAAACCGTTTCAGACGTTGCCGATGTGTTTGTTTCTGCACACCCGAACGCGGGCTTACCCAACGCATTTGGTGGTTATGATGAAACGCCTGAAGAAACCGCAGCTTTCCTCAAAGAATTTGCTGAAAGCGGCTTGATCAATATTACAGGCGGTTGCTGTGGTACAACGCCTGATCATATCCGCGCGATTTACAATGCGGTAAAAGACATTCCACCGCGTAAAATTCCAGAGATTAAACCTGCATGCCGTTTAAGTGGTTTAGAACCATTTAACATTTATGATGACTCTTTATTTGTAAACGTGGGCGAACGTACCAACGTCACAGGTTCTAAAAAATTCCTGCGTTTAATTCGTGAAGAAAACTTTGCCGAAGCCTTAGATGTTGCTCGTCAACAGGTAGAAAGCGGTGCGCAAATCATCGACATCAACATGGATGAAGGCATGCTCGATTCAGAAGGTGCGATGGTGCACTTCCTGAACTTGGTGGCATCTGAGCCTGATATTTCTCGCGTACCTATCATGATTGACTCCTCTAAATGGGAAATCATTGAAGCAGGCTTGAAATGCGTACAAGGTAAAGCCATTGTCAACTCTATTTCCTTAAAAGAAGGTTATGACGAGTTTGTCGAAAAAGCCCGCCTCTGCCGCCAATACGGCGCAGCTGTCATTGTTATGGCCTTTGACGAAGTCGGACAAGCCGATACTGTGGCACGTAAGCGCGAAATTTGTAAACGCTCTTATGACGTTTTGGTCAATGATGTTGGCTTCCCTGCCGAAGACATTATTTTTGACCCGAACGTGTTTGCAGTTGCGACAGGTATTGAAGAACACAACAACTACGCAGTCGATTTTATTGAAGCCACAGGCTGGATTAAACAAAACCTGCCGCATGCCATGATTTCAGGCGGTGTATCGAACGTATCTTTCTCATTCCGTGGTAACGAACCTGTACGTGAAGCCATTCACGCGGTATTCCTATATCACGCTATTCAGCAAGGCATGACCATGGGGATTGTCAACGCAGGTCAGTTGGCAATTTACGATGACATCCCGAAAGAACTGAAAGAAGCAGTTGAAGCCGTTATTCTGAACCAGAACCAAGGTGAAAGCGGTCAGGATGCCACAGAAAAACTGCTAGAAGTGGCAGAAAAATATCGTGGTCAATCAGGCGCACAAAAAGCCGAAGAAAACTTAGAATGGCGTAGTGAATCTGTCGAAAAACGTCTTGAGTACGCTTTAGTTAAAGGCATCACCACCTTTATTAATGAAGACACCGAAGAAGCGCGCCTGAAAGCCAAACGTCCATTAGATGTAATTGAAGGCCCGTTGATGGATGGCATGAACGTAGTTGGTGACTTGTTTGGTGCAGGTAAAATGTTCCTGCCACAAGTGGTGAAGTCTGCACGTGTGATGAAACAAGCCGTTGCATGGCTCAACCCGTACATCGAAGCTGAAAAAACCGAAGGTCAGTCTAAAGGTAAAGTTTTGATGGCAACGGTAAAAGGCGACGTTCACGACATTGGTAAAAATATTGTGGGCGTAGTCTTGGGCTGTAATGGATACGATATTGTCGATCTCGGTGTGATGGTACCTGCAGAAAAAATCCTGCAAACTGCCATTGACGAAAAAGTCGATATCATTGGCTTGTCTGGTCTGATTACCCCATCTTTAGATGAAATGGTTTTTGTTGCCAAAGAAATGCAGCGTAAAGGCTTTAACATTCCATTGTTGATTGGTGGCGCAACCACATCTAAAGCACATACTGCAGTTAAAATTGATCCACAGTTCTCAAATGATGCAGTGATTTATGTTGCCGATGCTTCGCGTGCCGTTGGTGTTGCGACAACCTTACTCTCCCCTGAAATGAAACCTGCTTTTGTTGCAGAGCATCGTGCGGAATACGCTAAAATTCGTGAACGTATTGCCAATAAGCAACCAAAAGCTGCGAAATTGTCGTATGCAGAAGCCATCGACAATGGTTTAAAAATTGATTGGGACAACTACACGCCTGCAGTACCAAAATTAATTGGTACACAAGTGCTGACCAATTACCCGCTTGAAACCTTGTTGCCATACTTTGACTGGACACCATTCTTTATTTCTTGGAGTTTGGCGGGCAAATTCCCGAAAATTCTGGAAGATGAAGTGGTGGGCGAAGCTGCAACCGACTTATATAACCAAGCGCAAGCCATGCTCAAAGATATTATTGCAAATAATCGCTTTGATGCACGTGCAGTCTTTGGGATTTACCCTGCCAACCGTTCTGCGGCAGATTCAGTACAAGTATATGATGCAGCACGTAATCAAGTAACGCATACCTTCCATCATATTCGTCAACAGTCAGACAAAGTCACAGGTAAACCAAACTTGTCTTTGGCAGACTTTGTCGCAACTACAGAGCAAGGGCAAGATTACTTGGGCGGCTTTACCGTGTCGATTTTTGGTGCAGAGGAAATGGCCAATGAGTTTAAAGCCAAAGGGGATGATTATTCTGCCATTTTGGTGCAGTCTTTGGGTGACCGTTTTGCAGAAGCGTTTGCAGAGCATTTGCATGAGCGTATTCGTAAAGAATTCTGGGGCTATCAGCCGAATGAGCAACTGAGCAATGAAGAGCTAATTAAAGAGAAATATGTGGGTATTCGTCCTGCACCAGGCTACCCTGCTTGCCCTGAACACTCTGAAAAAGCGACACTGTTTAACTGGTTAGGTTCAACTGAAAAGATTGGCACACAGCTTACGAGCAGCTTTGCAATGTGGCCGCCTTCATCTGTGAGCGGCTTCTACTATGCCAACCCTGCTTCTGAGTACTTTAACGCGGGTAAAATCTCGTTAGATCAGCTTGAAGATTACGCACAGCGTAAAGGCTGGAGTTTAGATGAAGCGAAGCGTTGGTTAGCTCCAAACTTGGATGATTCGATTAATTAATTGCTTTATGCCGCATGGGTAGTTCATCTGCCCATGCGCTATACATAATGTCATTTCAAAAACCAGTGAATTGTATAATTCACTGGTTTTTTGTTAAAAGGAAGTTTTAGCTAAATTGCATTAATAAGCTGTCATTAAAAAGTAAACATGTATTCTTTTCCGAATTGGTTTGATACTCTCTCCACCCATTGCTCTATTTTATCAGCTGTCATGACTTGAAAATCTCGCCAATAATATTTCATCTGCTTCCATACC
>NZ_SJNS01000014.1:0-83396 GCF_004331005.1 Acinetobacter sp. ANC 5045
CCGCCGAAGCCGCCACCTTGACCACCGAAGCCACCTTGACCGCCGAAGCCACCTTGACCGCCAAAGCCTGCGCCTTGACCGCCTGCTGGTGCACCCGCTGGACGTGGATTACGCGCAGGAACAACTGTAGAAATTGCATGTTTGTAAACCATTTGGCTTACAGTGTTTTTCAATAAAACAACATATTGGTCAAAAGATTCAATATGACCTTGTAGCTTGATACCGTTCACAAGGAAGATAGAAACAGGAATACGTTCTTTACGGAGAGAATTTAAGAACGGATCTTGTAAAGTTTGACCTTTAGACATGTTATAACTCCAAAAATAATTAAAAATCAGCGCAAAAACTATCTTTATTTTTCAATTAAAAATTATAAAAAAGACAGTGTGTAAATTTTGCTTTATCCGTACCAGTTTCGCAAGTCTTCTTGAGCCTGCTTTATCGTAAAATATGTGTGAAATTTATGCGATTCCTGCAACGATCTGAGCCAAGTATATTGACGTTTCGCAAGTTGTCGTGTTGCGAATAGCGCCTTATCCTCCATTTCCTGCATTTTTCTGCGACTTTCATCACCTTTTTGTAAAAACTCTAAAGCTTGACGATAACCGACAGAGCGCATGGAAGGTAAATTTGCATCTAAATCGTATTTTTCAATAAGATGACGCACCTCATTTAAAAAACCCATTTCCCACATGATCTCTAAGCGTTTTTCAATACGCTGATGTAATTCTACCCGATCAGGCACTAAGGCGTGGTTATGAAAAGTGTAACGATATGGTACATTTTTAGGTTGTTCTGCTTGCAGTTGGGTAATTGGTGTGCCTGTTAATTTATAAACTTCCAAAGCACGAATAATACGTTGCTTATCGGACACTTTAAACTTTTGTCCCGCCAATGCATCTACCGCACATAATTCTGCATATACAGCCTCCCAACCTTCACGCGCGGCTTTATCTTCAATTTCAGCACGTACTTGGTAATTGGCACTGGGTAAATTTGAAGATAAACCTTCAAGCAATGCCTTAAAATACAGCATGGTTCCGCCCACTAAAATTGGGGTTTTTCCTATCGCGTGCATATCGTCAATCAAGGCGCAGGCATCTTCGACAAATTGTGCAGCAGAATACACTTCAAGCGGGCTGATAATATCAATCAAATGATGCGGATAACGCGCCTGTTCCGCTTTAGTTGGTTTGGCTGTACCAATATCCATATCTCGATAAACTAGCGCAGAATCGACTGAAATCAGCTCAAAATGCCCCATTTCATACAGCTCACATGCCAAAGCAGTTTTACCGCTTGCAGTTGGTCCCATTAAATTGATGACCGGCAATTGATTTGACATGTAACGCTACTCTCCTCGAGCAAAAAGTTTATCTAGTTGTGCCAATGGAAAGGCACGCCAAGTCGGGCGACCATGATTACATTGGCTAGCAAATTCGGTTTGTTCCATTTGACGCAATAAGGCATTCATTTCAGAAAGACTTAGCATCCGATGTGCCCGTACTGCGCTATGGCATGCCATTCCTGCCAAAATATGATCACGCTTTTGCAACAAGGCTTGCGCTTCATCATTCGGGTCTAAATCATCAAGGAGTTCAGGAATTAATTCAGCAAAATCTGCCCTATGCAAAATCGCGGGCACACCGCGCACAATGACCTGTTCATCACCATATTGGTCTATTTCCAAGCCCAGTCTTGCCAATTGTTCTTTTAAATCATCCACCCGCATGGCTTGCATACGACTGATGCTGATAACTTTGGGAATCAGCAATTGCTGCGAAGTCCAAAACTCAGGTTTATCCCAAGCGGCTTTCATTTGTTGCAACACAATTCGTTCATGGGCAGCATGCATATCTACAATAATCAAGCCTTCACTGTTTTGCGCCAATATGTAAATACCGTGCAATTGCGCAATTGCAATGCCAAGTGGATGTTCATCCACCACAGGTGTTGTGGTTGTTTGCGTAAGATTGGCTGAGTCTTGATCCAGTTCACGTAAAGGCGCGAGATAGCTTTTTAAAGCATTGTTGAGCTGTTGCGAACCTTGATAATTGCTCTGCACAGGTCGGTTATATTGAACTGTCTGCGGCTGATTTTGATTAAAATCGGTAAGTAGCTCACTTCCCGCTTGTGAATCAGGCTGCATCGTGTATTCAGCTGCTGCACCGTCTACAGAGTTGTGAGGATTAGCCTCGGCATGTTTGTGCAGCAAAAATTGTTCCTGATAACGCGGTTGTACCACATAAGGCGCAGCTTGTTCGACAGGATCGGCTTTCATGGCTGTAGCTAAATCTGCAGTTGCAGTTTGAAATTGAGCTAAGGTTTCTTTGGCGTAATGTCGTACAAACTCATGCACTTCTCGCTGATTTAAAAAGCGAATTTCATGCTTGGTCGGATGCACATTGACATCAATATTTTCAGGTTCTACTTCTAAAAATAGCAAATATGCAGCATGTTGATGTCCATGCAAAATACCTTCGTATGCCATACGCAAAGCATGGGAGATGGTCTTGTCTTTTACAATACGTCCATTCACATACACATACTGTAAATCGGCTTGCGAACGTGCATCGGAAGGATGCCCCAACCAACCCGATAAGCGCATGGTGACACTATCAGCATCAATCCAATAGGCATTTTCGACAAAGTTTCGTCCTAAAAGTTGCTGCACGCGCTGAAAACGCAATTCGCCACTGTCTGCAATGGGTAAATTCAGTTTAATGCTGTCGTTGTGTTCCAAAACAAAACGAATATCAAAATGTGTCAGCGCCAAACGACGGACAATTTCTTCAATATGTCCAAATTCTGTACCTGCTTTTTTCAGGAACTTACGTCGTGCAGGCACATTAAAAAATAAATCCTGCACCCGAATATGTGTGCCTTTTTGTGCAGCAACGGCCTGAATATCTTGATGGTCAAAGGCAGTGCCATTGACTTCAACCTGATAACCAACACCATCTTCAGTTTGGCTGCTGACCAAAGTCAAACGCGATACTGCTGCAATTGATGCCAGTGCTTCTCCACGAAAGCCTAAACTGACAATGGCATGTAAATCATCGGCCGTTTGAATTTTACTGGTCGCGTGACGAGTCACCGCCAAAGGCAAGTCTTCGGCATGAATGCCACGACCATTATCAATAATTTCAATGAGTGTACTGCCGCCTTGTGCCACACGAATAATCAGCTCGGTTGCACCTGCATCAATGGAGTTTTCTAGTAACTCTTTGACCACAGAGGCAGGACGCTCAATTACCTCACCCGCAGCAATTTGGTTGGCTAAGGCAGGTTCAAGCGTGTGGATCCGACGTAGATTTAACACATCATTAGGCATGATTAAATTGTTGCTCCAAAGCTTGTTGTAATGCAGCCGAAGACGAACTTAGCATTGCTGTACGGCTTAATTCATCTTCCGATTTTTTAATTTCAATGATCAAGTCTGCGGGCGGAATTTCATCGCCACCTTTTGATGGCCATTCAAATAAAAACAAGGCATTTGGGGTTTCTAAATAATCACGAATGCCCATCAGCTCTAATTCATAAGGATCATTTAAACGATATAAATCAAAATGAAAAATATCTTGTCCTTGTATTTGATAAGGTTCCACCAAGGTGTAAGTCGGACTTTTAACCGCGCCCTGATGCCCCAAATGCTGTAGAAAATAACGCGATAAAGTGGTTTTTCCTGCGCCTAAATCACCAATTAAATAAATCACACCCGACCGAAAATGCGTTGCCAAAACCTGCGCCAGATTTTGGGTATCTTGCTCATTATTTAAAGCCAAATTAAATGAATACTGCATAACGCTCACGACATGATTCAAAAGACCAATTATGATAGCATCGCACTGCTTTAAAGCCTATGTACTGATGGATAAAACTGTGTGAATGTGGACAATTTATAACAAGTTTAGACAAGGCAATGAATCAATATTGTTAAGCTTAGCACCCAAACTGCTTAGGCTATTTTCAATATGATGAAAAAGAAACTCTCCCACCTGAATATGAGCAATTTGCAGATGAAGTCGACTCATCCCAACACCTTTGTTCCACCCATGCTAGATGGTGTGAGCGCCAGCAAATTGCATTTACCCAAATTAAGCACACAGCCTGAATCAATTTTTCGTTATTTATGTATCCAGTTTGCCCATATTTCTGCACAGGAATGGCTGCAACGCTTTGAGGAAGGTCTGGTTTATGATGCCGAAGGCAAGCGTTTAGATTTAGATACACCTTATAGCGCACATCAGGATATTTTTTATTATCGTTTTTTAGCGCATGAAGTTGCCGTGCCTTTTCAGCATCAAATTTTATTTGAAAATGAACACTTATTGGTTGTAGATAAACCACATTTTTTGACCATGAGTCCTACAGGGCAATATGTACAAGAAACCCTATTAGTACGCTTAAAAAAACAAACACAGAATGAGCAGCTCACACCTATTCATCGTTTAGACCGCGAAACTGCGGGTGTGGTGCTGTTTTCCAAACAACCAGAAACTCGGGCGGTGTATCAGCAATTATTTGCAGAACGTCAGGTGCAAAAAACCTACCATGCCATTGCGCCTTATCAAGCTAATTTGTCACTACCATGTACTGTGCAATTACGCATGGAAAAAGGTGAACCTTTTTATTTGATGCACGTCGTGGCAGGCACACCTAACAGCGAAACAGAAATTCGTTTGCTTGAACATAATCAAACATGGGCAAAATATGAATTAAAGCCTACAACAGGCAAGCAGCACCAACTGCGTGTGCATTTAAATAGCTTAGGTATTGCGATTAAGAATGACCCGTTTTATCCCATTTTACAGCACAAACAAGCAGATGATTTTTCTGCACCGCTACAATTGCTTGCCAAGCATTTAAGTTTTTTTGACCCGATTAGCCAGCAACAATTCCACTTTAGCGCACAGCAAGAATTGACATTGTAATATGTTTGTCATTACAAAATAGTGGATTTTCGTTGTAGTCATATTGAAATTACAAATGAATTGTTTACAATATTGCTAAAATTTAAATCTATTTCCTTCTATTAAAAATTATGAGAAAAACTGAAGTCTATCAAGTACGCTTGGACTCTCAAGAGAAAAAACAAGCCTTTGCTGTGTTTAAACAGTTGGGGATTACGCCTGCGCAAGCGGTACGTTTGTTTTTTAAGCAAGTCGTGCTGACTAAATCAATTCCCTTTTCAATTGAAAATCAGAATATTAATCTGGAACAATTGATTAAGTTACGCAAATTAAAACAAGAGCAAAAAGCAACGCTAGTGGATGCAACCCCAAGCAATGAAGCATCTGTAACTGGCAATAATAGTGTTGAAGATTTTGAACTGGATGATGAACATCTAGACTTGTTTGATGAACTCAATGCAATTTTGGGTGAAACTGACAAAAATTAACAGTGTTGCATTTTTAAACAATTCTTTAAAAATTTACTTTAAAAACTTAGCTATGCTTCATGCAAGGACAATAAAAAAGCATGGAGTATCGTAATGATTGTAAGACGTGCCACTTTAGAAGACTTAGACCAGCTTGCTGTATTGTTCGATGAGTATCGTCAGTTTTATGGTGCATCCTCGAATTTAAGCCTTTCAGCAGCATTCTTAAAACAGCGTTTTGAAAATCAGGAAAGTGTGATTTTCATTCATATCAAAGATCAAAAAATCACTGGATTTGTATTACTTTATTTAGGCTTTTCTTCGGTTGCCTGCTCGACCTACTATATTTTAGATGACGTTTATGTCACCCCTGTTTTTAGACGACAAGGTTCGGCCAAACAGCTCATTGATACTGCAATTTTATTTGCACGACATGAAAATGCGCTACGGATTAGCCTTGAAACACAGAAAAGTAATTACCAATCCCACCAATTGTATGAAAAGATGGGTTTTGTCAAAGATGATGAATTTCAAACCTATCACTGCTTTTTAAAATAGTCATCTGATCTGACGATTGCAGAGTTAGACAATGGATTTAAATTTAACCTAGCCCAAGCCATTGCTCATAAGCTATTGATGAAAGCTCAGCTAAACTCATGTTATTCCATACGGCTTTTTGCCAACTCGACATGTTCAGGGCTTAAATACATCCATTCACCCACATCTAAAGCCAAATCAGTCAAGTTTAATGCACCAACTTGCTGACGATGTAATTGTTCTACTTTATTGCCCACTGCTGCCAGCATACGTTTAACTTGGTGATAAACACCTTGATGAATGGTCATCTGCAATTCATGTTCAGCAAGCTGTTGTACCTCTGTTGCAGCAAATGTCCCTGATTCATTGCGCAATGCGACACCCTGCTCAAGTTGCTGGATTTGTGTTGCATTAATCGGGTCTGCGGTGTGCATAGCATACACTTTTGCCACATGCTTTTTAGGATGGGTCAATGCTTGTAAAAACTGTCCATCATCCGTCAGCAATAACAGCCCTGTGGTGTCCTGATCTAAGCGTCCAACACACTGCAAACCACGATTCAGCAATACATCATCAAACAAGTCAAACACACTAAAATGATGGGTCGCCTGATGCGAACACTCATAGCCTTGTGGTTTATGTAAGGCGATATAGACCTTTTCACGATATTGATAATTTTCCCCATACACCGAAAATTGCAAAACCGTTTCAGGCGCAATTTTTATCGCGAATTTAGGATTGGTCTGGGTTTCGCCCATAATGGTGACTGCACCATTTTTAATGAGTTGTTGGCAATGTTTACGTGATCCAAAGCCTTGTGATTGCAACATTTTTTCCAACAACATGATGAGCGACCTAATGATAAAAAGTATAAATATATTTGCTGCTATTCTAAACCAAATACACCGTAAATTCTGAACACATTGCGTACCTTGCCCGCTTGTAGTTCAAAACAGTTACAATAACTGCACTTTTCCAATTTATTTCCCCTTTTATGGATCACCATGCTCTCTCAATTAGACCTTAACCTGATGGTGCTGATCGTTCTACTCGCATGCGGTATTTTTAGCCAAAATACGGCTGTGACCATTGCCGCAGCAGTACTGATTGTTTTTAGAATTACGCCGCTAAGTGAATTTTTCCCACTATTGCAGCAGCATGGCTTAAATCTGGGCATTATCATTCTCACCATTGGCGTACTGACACCCATTGCCAGTGGCAAACTTCCAGGCGAAGCAATTCTAAAATCTTTCCTGAGTTGGAAATCTTTACTTGCGATTGCAATTGGTGTTTTTGTGGCATGGTTAGGCGGGCGGGGTGTCAAGCTCATGACCAATCAGCCTGATGTGGTCGCAGGCTTATTGATTGGTACAGTCGCAGGTGTTGCTGTGCTACGTGGCGTGCCTGTGGGACCACTGATTGCAGCAGGAATTCTCACCTTGTTTATTGGCTATTCTTAACATAGATTTAGGGACGCTTGGTTTAGATGGTTTTGCTTGAATTCATCGTCTTGTATCAACCAATTTCAATAAAAACCATCCAAATCTAAGCCACTTTGCGAAACAAGATAGATGTTAATATCATTCCCATTGCAGATAAAACGGCCATTAAAATACCAACCCAAAGCCATGTTCCTGTGGCAGATACGATC
The DNA here is from genome assembly GCF_004331005.1 of Acinetobacter sp. ANC 5045. Classification (NCBI taxonomy): domain Bacteria; kingdom Pseudomonadati; phylum Pseudomonadota; class Gammaproteobacteria; order Moraxellales; family Moraxellaceae; genus Acinetobacter; species Acinetobacter sp. ANC 5045. Next base: position 7,569 of record NZ_SJNS01000014.1, read on the forward strand.
GCTGCGACCACAGGCGGCAATAAAAATTGTGAAATTGCCGAGCACTGCAACACCAAACCTACGGTGGTACTAATCGCAATCGGTTGTGGTGCAAAATTAAGTACTTGCGCAAATACCACAGCTGCGACTAAACCACCAAATAAAGAGAAATGGATGACCAATAAAAACTGCACAATGAATGGTAAAACATCACGCAAAATATAAAAACTCAGTGCGCATAGCATCAATATCGCAAAACCCATTTGCATCAACACTTGCGCTCTCAGCCCACGCTGTAATAACAACCCACATACAAATGTACCCACCGCATTTGCCATTGCAACCATAGCTGTGAGCACACCTGCGGTTTGTAAAGATATTTGATATTGCTGATAAATGGTCGGCAAAAAACCCACCAAACTGAACCACTGCCCTGCATAAACACCAAAAACCAAAGCCAATATCCATGCGGGTGGGTGGCTCAAAGTGCTTTTAATCAGTTCAAAGATGGCAATGGCTTGCGTGCTGATCTGCACACTTGGTACGGCTTTATAAATGATGATTGCGAGCGCAAAGGATAACAATCCAAAACACATCCACACGCCTTGCCAATCCAAGATGGGCAGTAAAAACGGCGTACTTAGTAAACCAATACCCATCCCACCGCCCATATAGGCACTCCACAGCCCCATTTTGGCAGGCAACTGCTCCACTGCAACCAGTTGACGAATAAATGCAGGGCCGCTGAGTGTAATCAGTAAAAAGCCAAAACCTTCAATTACACGCAGACTTAATAGTGCGGAAAAGCTATGTACAAAACCACCAACAAAACTTGCACCTGCCAATAAAGACAAACCCAAAAGTACACAGCGTTTTAAGCCAATTTTTGCGGTATAACTGCCTAGCAACAACGCCAAAGACATGCCCGCAGCTTGTACCAAAGACAGCAAAAAACCTGCCTGAACCAAACTAATTCCGAGTTCAGCTTGTAGGATGGGTACAGTCGGTGGCAACTTGCCAATATGCATTGCTGCCATAAAACCCGCAGCAACAATCCACAAATCCTTTGTCAGCCAACGTACCGAACTCACTGCGCTCTCCCTTAATTTTCGCAAGGCAAGCTTAGCAAGAACATCTCACTGTTTTTAGTGGAGATTTAGATGAGCTTAGTGTTTTTAGCGATAAATTAGCATTCTCTTTACGATGCTGATCGTACGATTTTTAACTTGAATAATACTGCGTGCGTTTTTGGGAAAATTTCTCTAATTGCTTCAAAAAGCCTTCAAAATAGCACTTTTCTTTTTCTTCGCTACGATAACCCGCATACAAGGTACGGCGTAATCCTCCCGCAGCAACGCAGTCTAAACGACGTGAAGTTACCCAGCCTTTTTGCTCATATTCATTCACCACCCAATCTGGCAATGCGCCAATCCCTCGCCCACTCGCCACCAGTTGAATCAACATTTGGGTTAAATCTGTAGTACGAATAGCTTTTGGCTGAATATTGGCTGGAATGAATAGCTTAGACATAATATCTAAACGGTGTTTATCGACAGGATAGGTAATCAGGGTTTCTTCTGCCAACTCCTGTACGGTAATGCGCTCGGCACGTACTAAAGGATGAGTATTTGACAACACCAAACGCGATTCATATTCAAAAATTGGAAAATATTCGATACCTTTTAAGGCAATCGGGTCTGCGGTAATCAATAAATCAAATTCTGCGTTTTGCAATAATTCATGCGGATTGGCTTCAAAACCTGAAGCAAAATCTAAATCTACATCAGGGTATTGCTGACGATATTGATTCAGCAGCGGCATCAACCAGTCAAAGCAACTATGACATTCCGAAGAAAAAATAATTCGCCCCGTTTGACCATGCACAATGCGGGTAATATCAGTTTGGGTGATTTGAATTTGTGGCAGGACATCATCCGCCAGTTTCAATAAACGCTGTCCGACATTGGAAAATGTCACAGGGCGACTACGACGGTTCACCACTTCTACGCCATACCAATGATCTAGTTCTTTGAGTTGATGAGAAATGGCAGATGGCGTCAGACATAAATCATTGGCGGCAGCAACCAAAGAACCATGTTCACGCAGGGCTGATAGCGTTTTTAAGTGGCGAATTTCAAGCATTGCTTGTTCCTAGTTTTTCAAGTTATTGACTGCATGTTTAGACCTAGGTCGCATTTTTATTTTGCAAAATAAGAAACAAAGCCAAACATGATTCAATTTAATAATGAATTAATTTAATCTTAGCATGTAAATAATGAGTTTTCTTCATCTTAGTTTTTATTCGATGATATTTACTACGAAATCAATACAATTCCATAAAAATAATATGGCTTTCAGCAAGCATGTTTTAGGCTTCCAACGTGCAGAGCCAAACTAGAATTGAAATTCTTAACCCAAGCCTCGCTTACTCCGACAACTTCTCTCCACAATGTGGGCAGTATTTATAAGGCTCCTGTTCTAAACGCAGCTCTTCTTCACGACGCTCACGAATTAACTGCAATAAAATATCTTGGGTTTGCTCAGTGGTTAAACCGACTTGTTTGCGTAAATCTTCAATTTTTTCTTGATCATTTAACAGATCAATCTCACTATTTTGCAATAGCTCTCTAAATTTCAACCCTAAATGCTGCTTACGTTGTTCAAGTTCGTTGGCTAAACCTGTGGCTAAAATACCTGCAGGCAATGCTGCCAAGCCGACACCCAATACCGTAATTAACGCACCTAAAATTCTGCCCCAAGGGGTAATTGGTGTGACATCGCCATAACCGACTGTGGTTAAAGTCACCACTGCCCACCACATCGAAGCGGGAATTGAGCTAAAGGCTTCAGGCTGTGCCTTGCTTTCCACCACATACACACCTGCGGCAGACATCACAATCATAATAGAGAGAATAAAAATGACTGCCTGAAATGATCCTTTTTCCCGTTCGATCACTCTTAATAAAATTTGCAATGATACAAAGTAACGTGTCAGTTTTAACAAACGCAGCAAACGTAAAATTCTTAGGAACCGTAAATCTAGATGCACAAAGAAGTTAATATAAGCAGGTAGAATCGCCAACAAATCTATAATTGCCCCACCGCTGGTAAGCCATTTTACACGCTGTTTCCACGGCGAAATAAACGGGTCTTTTTCGGCAATACTCCAAATCCGCAGCAAATATTCAAGCGTAAACACTGCGATGGAAAAGTTTTCAAAATGGTCAAAAAATACCTGATAGGCAAGATAGACATCATTCACCGACTCTAAAATAACCGCACTGGCATTGCCTAAAATCAGTAAAATTAAAAAATAGTTAATGCAACGACTAAACCATGTTTCATAGTCATCGTCGTGTAAGTTGTTATAGACAAATTTTCGAAATGTGTACCACGGTGTAAATGCCATACCGAATATTATATTTTAAGGCTTACAGTGATGGCAGTTTAACCGAAGTTTTTCTCAAAACGATAGTATTTTATGTGACGTTAAGCGGGCATTTTTAATGCAGAATTGCAGTATAAGTCATCATTATCCAAATGACTAAACTACTGAATAAACAGCAATGCTAAACGCACCTGATCATAGCCCATGCGTGGACTAGTCGCTTCAACAATCGGGCGCAGTTTAATTGCGCCATCATCGCTGAAGTGCTCTGCATTTTGACGCTTCATTAATCGCTTATAAATTTTACGGACCTCTTCCACCACTTCTTCACCTGGATGTGCCACTGAAATATCCAGATTTTGTTCTTTTTGCAAACGTGCCAAATGGTTGATAATAGTTGCAGGAGTTAAACCTCGCTCTACTGCAATATCCTGAATATCATAACCTTCTTCAAATAAAGCGCGGGTTTCATCTAACGTGGCAGTCGCATAATTGGTTTTTCCACCTTTGGCAATTTTCTTTTCATTGCGCAAAATTTCGGTTTCGTTCAACGTGCCACCACAGTGACGAATAAATGCATTATGTTGTGGTGTTAAATCCAACAACTCATAGTGCGTTTCAGCTTCTTCAGACAATTCCTGAAAACGGCGGTCAGCCTTAATCGCTAAACTGTCGAGTTCCAAAGCTTGGCTATTAAATCCCAATAAACGCAAACCGCTTAACGATTTTAATCGTGACAACGCCACATAACCCTGCCCTTTTTCAAAAGTATGGCTAAGATTGATTTCTGCCGCTTCTAAGGTCATACCTTGTGATTTGTGGATGGTAATTGCCCATGCCAAACGCAGCGGAATTTGCTGGAAACTGGCAATGGTTTTGCCTGCATCATTATCCACCGACCAAGTTTCAGGCTCGACCAGTAATACTGTGCCATCGGTCAATTTTACTTTAGGCAAAATACCGTGATCGTCATCTTCTTCAAAGCCAATCACTTCGCCCAAACTGCCGTTGATATAGCCCATATCGAAGTTGTTTTTAACAAACATCACTTTGGCATGTTTTTTTAGATTTAAAATTTCAGGCGCACGTACGGATGATTTCAGCGTTTCAATCAACTTTTCATTGCCATCACACACGGCATCAAACTGCTTGCTCTCAGTTTCAATTTCATTCAGATGCTTAAAGTTGATATTGTCCACGTCCATATTGTGCGTATATAAACGTGTGAAAGTGTCGCCAATATCTTGATGACGGGTGTGTTCCAAAGCCTGAATATGTTGATGATCAATACTTTGTGCACGAATCGCATTGAGAATGTCATTTAAGTAGTCATCGCCCTGACGGTGCTGCTCGGTTAAATAACAGACCCGAAATTTAGCTTCGACCCACGCATCTGACATAAAACAGAACTTGTCACGATTGCGCTCATCGTTTTTTCCCACAGGCGGTAACTGGAAAAAATCTCCCGCAACAATCACCTGAATGCCGCCAAAGGCTTCATCACTGTCTTTAAAATATTTTAAAACCTGATTGACTAAATTCAGTTGCTTGGCATGCAACATCGAAATTTCATCAATAATCAACACTTGCGCATTTTCTAAATGTTCTTTGAGATATTTGCGCTCTTTCATATTTTTTAGGTCGGCATCGGACAAAAAGTCTTTAATACCAATACCTGCCCACGTGTGAATGGTCATGCCATTCATATGCGTTGCAGCAATACCTGTAGATGCTGTAATGGCTACAGGTACTTTTCGTGCTTTTAAATAATTGATGTATTGATTCAGGGTATAGGTTTTACCCGCACCAGCAGAGCCTGTTAAAAAGACATTTTCGCCTGCTTTTAAAAGTTTAAGTGCAGTTTCCTGTTTCATAAGACCTATACCATTGCTGAACGGCTATAGCCTAACGAGTTTTTGCCTAAAAGTTAAGGCTCAAGTCTGCGAATACGACAACTGTTGTCTTATGCTTTAGCTGGCAATTGTGGATTCAGCCATGCAATAAACTGCTCTGCAATGGTCACCAGTAACTGTTCCGCTTTTTGATTATTCGGATATTCCAACTGATCAAATTCAAGTTGCCCCTGCCGAAAATGACAGCCCAGAGTCAATTGCTGCGCATAATGTGGCGATGCCATGTGAAAAGCCACATATTGCCCTTCACTCATTAGCTTGGCATAGCTAAGTGCCAAACAGTGTTTAAAGTTTTTCGATTCTTCAATAATACGGTCTAAATCGGTCAGTTCTTCAAAACACCAACCTGAAAAGTACAATATTTGCTGCGGGCTTTTCGCCTGCCATGTGCTACACGGAATTTCTTTTTTCAGTTTGGCAAATAGCTCTGCTTTATACACTTGTTGATGCCAACGCACCGCCTGATGAAACAGCCCCAACCAACTCAGACTTTTAGGAATATGCGTATGCGCTGCAAAATATTCCAGTAAATAGTCACGCACATAACTGTCAAACACTGAAACTCGCGTATGCTGCGCCCGTAAATAAAAACGCTGCCTAAAATCATCGGGTTGAAGCTGATAACGCTGCAATACCGTATAAAAGTCACGCTGCTGCTGACTCTCGGGCTGAATATAATCCAACAAAGCGGGTGGTAAATCCTGTGTGATTTGCTGTAAATACAACATATAACTTTGCATGACACGACTCAAACGTCTAAATACATGTTTCACCAAATACTCATCTTGCTGCGCCACTGTTTTTAGCAAACTCATCCATTCATCCAAATACAAAATGGAAGGACTAATCGCAACGCGTGGATCATCTACAGATTGTTTTTCACCATGTGGCATTAGGCTGACATTATGTGCATGCGCAAACCACGCCTGCTGTGTCGCATACACATTACAGCTTTGAATAAACATACGCGCCGCAGAATATTGAAAATATTGCAAAGTTGCCAAAATAATCCGTGGATGTGCCTGACTACAATCGACAAAACTGAGCGCTGTCACTGCGACCCGCACACTGGTGTGCTGCATATTTAAACTGAGCCAATCCAACACTTGTGCAGACTGTTTAAACAGCCAGTTCACCGCTCGTGGATAATCAAATAACGGCAGTTTGGCAACCTTCTTTTGCCAAATTAAAGGACAGGATTTTAAGAAATGCGGTTTTGCCAATGCATCGGAACGCTGCCACACTTCTCGGTGCATTAAACGGGCAAAACCCAGTAAATGACCATGTTCTTCGGCATGCCGATACAACAACTGAATATCATCCTGATGGTCAATTAAATCTTGTAAATTAAAACGCTCAGGAAAGGACACCGCCAAAATACGATACATGGCTTTAGGCAAAAACTGTGCTGCACTAAAACAAAAATCATCATAACTGTGCATTAAGGCTTGCACAGGCAAAAAGGTATCACCCTCAATAAATTCTAAAGCACACAATGCAGATAAAGCAGTCAAAGTTTCCTCTGGAATGACCGCACCATGCTGTACAGCACCTGTAAAAACAGCGTGTTGGGCATAATCAGACTGAATCAAGGCTTGATCTAAAATCTGAGCCTGTACACCATCTAAATGCAGCAGCAACTGTTGAACACGTGCAGCACCATCCACCCACATATAGGCTTGCTGCATAATCAGATGTCGTAATTGCTGCGCCTGATTACGCAAAAATAAGGAGTGTTGTGGCTTTAAATCGCCCGTGTGAAACTGTAAATCATGCAGAAAAAAATCTTCAAACGCTTCTTGATGCAGCCCCGCAAACTCAAACTGCGTCTGAATTAAACTAGGGTTAGATTTAGGCGGATAAAATTCAAGGCTAAATAGACCGTTTAGCAATTCAACCCGATGCTGCAAAGGATCGATCCGAAACAAATTTTGTGCTGTAAAATGTCCAACCAAATCCATTTGATCTTGATAGATTTCTGCGGCCACACTGGAAATACGAACCAATTGCTGTGCAACGGCATGCAACTGGCTATGCTGGCAAATTGGCTGCATATACGCTCCTCATGCTTAAGTGCGGTCTATCTAAGTGTCATCTTATTTTTATTTGATTGCACCGACTAGCCCCATCACGTGATACATCCCTATTTTTTGTTTTTTATTTCCATCTGCAAAAAGTGGACAATTCTTCAATCGAGCTTAAGCCACTTATTAATTGAATTACACCTGAAATTTATGTGAACGGTATCTACACCTTAAAATTAGAGATACAAAAACACTATAAACAAGATTTAAGCCCTTGCCTATAGCCTGCGCACAACTTCAGAAAAAATAAAAACCCATTAAAAAACAAATAAATTTCAATTGATTAGTTTGCATTATTTACTCAGAAAATAGGGTTGGTGTTTGGTAGGTAGGATTTCACCACAAAGCATTGAATACTCAAATCACGGTTCAACACCGCGATAACAACACATTATTCCAATACCCAATGCAAGAAGGAATCTGAGCATGGCTTTTAAAAATATTGCAGATCAAACCAACGGTTTTTATATTCCTTGTGTGTCTCTCTTCGGCCCTGGTTGTGCCAAAGAAATTGGCGTAAGAGCGCAAAATTTAGGTGCTAAAAAAGCCCTGATTGTGACAGATGAAGGACTGTTTAAATTTGGCGTAGCCGATACCATTGCAGGCTATCTCACCGAAGCAGGCGTTGCTAGCCATATCTTTGCAGGTGCTGAGCCAAACCCAACCGACATTAACGTACATAAAGGTGTCGATGCCTACAATGCCAATCAATGCGACTTTATTGTGTCTTTAGGTGGTGGTTCTTCACATGACTGCGCCAAAGGCATTGGCTTAGTTACCGCAGGTGGTGGGCATATTCGTGATTATGAAGGCATTGATAAAAGTACCGTGCCAATGACCCCGCTAATTGCCATTAACACCACAGCAGGTACAGCATCGGAAATGACCCGTTTCTGTATCATTACCAACACTGACACGCACGTTAAAATGGCAATTGTCGATTGGCGCTGCACACCACTCATCGCCATTGATGATCCAAAACTCATGATTGCCAAACCTGCAGGTTTAACCGCAGCAACAGGCATGGATGCTTTAACTCACGCTGTAGAAGCCTACGTTTCAACTGCAGCCAATCCTATTACCGATGCCTGTGCGGAAAAAGCTATTCGTATGATTAGCCAGTGGCTCAGCCCTGCTGTGGCAAATGGTGAAAATATTGAAGCACGTGATGCCATGAGCTATGCGCAATATTTGGCAGGTATGGCATTCAACAATGCCTCATTAGGCTATGTGCATGCCATGGCGCATCAACTCGGTGGTTTCTACAACTTGCCGCACGGCGTATGTAATGCAATTTTATTGCCGCATGTTTGCGAGTTTAACCTGATTGCCTGCCCTGAGCGTTATGCAGATATTGCAGAACTGATGGGGGTAAATACTGATGGATTAACTACCACAGAAGCCGCCTATGCCGCAATTGATGCAATTCGTGAACTATCTAGCTCGATTGGTATTCCAACAGGTTTAGCAGAGTTAGGCGTTAAAGAAGATGACTTGGCGATTATGGCTGAAAATGCACAAAAAGATGCCTGCATGCTCACCAACCCACGTAAAGCCAATCATGCACAAGTGGTCGAAATTTTTAAAGCCGCGATGTAATTTGAATCTCCTGCTGAGTGAATCACGATTTGCTCAGCATCTCCCATCCTTTTTTCAATTTTCGTCTGTTGCTGTTTTATTTTTATCCTTCCCTTTGGCAGAACCATCTCAGATGCGTTCTGCTTTTTTTGCTGTTCAGAACAAAATGAACTCTCAGCATAAAACTAAACCGTTATAGATGCAGAGAGTTTGCATAATTCAATTTGACAAATGCGCACAGCTCATCAAGGATATAGACAAAATAAAATGGATGACGAGCACCTTATGCTGTTAAGCAAAAAACAAAAAACAACACCAAGCTATCAACCTGATATTTTGGGTGCAGATTACCAACAAATGACGCTGGATTTTCCATCTGATTATGAAGGCAAAGTGATTGCTACCTTGGTACGCAAAAAAGCTGAACAGGAAACCCGTAAAGCCGTACTTTATATTCATGGTTTTATTGACTATTTCTTTCAAACAGAAATGGCAGACCAGTTTAATCAGCACGGCTACGACTTTTATGCCTTAGATTTGCGCAAATACGGGCGTTCGCATTTGTCACATCAGCATTGGTACAACGTGCGCAGCTTGTCTGAATATGATGCAGAAATTTCCGCTGCACTTGAGCAAATTGCCGCAGAAGAACATGACTCAGTGATTTTGGCGGGACATTCAACAGGTGGATTAATCACCACGTTATATGTGGCACATCATCCCAATCATCCACTGATTCGTGGTTTATGGTGCAACAGCCCTTTTTATGATTTCAATATGAGCGAAATTGAGAAAAAAGTCGGTATTCCGCGCTTAAGCCAATTGGGCAAATTGCTGCCAGAAATGAAATTTCCAAGCCGCCTCAATCCATTTTATGTACCAAGTCTACACAAGCAATATCATGGTGAATGGTTATTTAATTTGGAATGGAAAAAGCCACGCTATCCTAAAGTACGATTAAGTTTTGTACGTGCAATTCATGAAGCGCAAAAAGAAATTCATGCTAGCGTACATTTGGGTGTACCAACCTTAATTATGCATGCGAGTCAAAGTAGTTATCCACGCCAATGTAATGAAATTGCGCAACGCACTGACGTAATTTTGGATGTTGCAGATATGCAAAAATATGGGCATCACATGCATGGTGATATTCAGCTTTGCCAAATTGAAGATGGCGTGCATGATTTGGTGCTTTCTGCGCCAGAAGTCCGCGCGGAAGTGTATCAGTCCTTGTTTGACTGGTTAAACCGCAAAGGGCTGTAAAAACTAAAAAAAACAGTAAGACTAAAGGACAGTGAAATGAAAGCCTAAAGACTTGACTCGTCATTTAGGCTTTGTATTTTAATAAAATTTGATGTGCAGGATGATGCTTTGGCATCAGTTCAATTAAACGCTCTACCGCATCAATCGCTTCAGGGCTATGCGCCAAATGTTTCAGCAATACATCGGTATCTTGTGCATTAAAAATGGCATCACTCAGGCGTGATTCTAAACAATCTCGCCATGCGCATAAAAATGGACTTTCAGTTTTCGCCAAAAATACCCCTGCACACGTTTGCAAGGCAGACTGCACATAACCTGCATCTAAAGCCTGCTCAGCTTGTAAAAAATCGGCTTCAATATGCGCCAAAACTCGGTAAGGACGCGAGCCGAGCATCCCCCCTAAAATATCGCGTAATTGCGACATTTCAGCTTTTAGCGTTCCCATGCTGACTTTACGCTCACCATATAGTGCTTGGTGTAAAGTGTCTAAACTCATGCCTTGTGGGCAAAGTGCCAAAATCACCAATATTTCAATTTGACGCGGTGTCATCACCACCACTTTGCCATTAAATAACACCTGTGGCACACGAAACGCGCGAATATAAAGCTGCTGTTTTTGCTGTTCCAGCAACGCATTTTGAATTAAAGAAGCACAGCGCTCTGCTGCCAACAAACCCAAACTGTTATGATTTTTCCAAGTGGTCGATAAATCAATCACGCCCAACACTTGTTTGGAATGTGGGTCTAAAATTGGTGCGGCATAACAAACCCAGTCATGTAACGATGACATATAATGTTCACTGGAAAACACACAACTGGCTTGCTGAGTTTTGAGTGACAAAGCCAAAGCATTGGTACCCACCAACTCTTCACGCCACTGTCCACCCTCTACAAAATGTACTCGTTCCGCCACATTACGCATTTGAGCGCTCGCTGCCGTCCAAATAATCGTACTGCCCACATCGCCCACGGCTGCCACCATGTCGGACTGCTGCGCGATATGTTTTAAATCTTCTGCGCAATTTTGCACAGCTCTCTGTAAAGCCGAACCGCCTTGCGGATGCGATAAACTGGAATTTAACGGAGCAGCCTGCCGATCTACAGGAATTTCTGCAATTTCAGAGCGTTGCCAAGAATTTAAAATACTCTGCTGAATTTGCTGCGCATGCAGCGGCGATAAACTACTGCTTTGTCTAAACCGTTCAATATGCAGTTTTTTTTCCAATAGATCTTGTTTTTTCATCATGACTGATTCTCACAATCCTGTGTGCACTACATCCAATGTAGTGCTTGTTTTTGTAAGGATTTGTTCGTTGCTTGTAAACCTGCAACTTTCCAACCTTTTTCCAACCTTATATTGGTATGCTAAACAAATAACGTACCAAAGTACCTTATACCATAGCCGTAAATTTAACCTGATTTTAGACACAGGATTGTTCTAAACGGTAAAGTGACGGCAGATTATAAAAAACCATCAAAGGAAGAGAATTATGCGTTACGTAGATCCCAATCAACCCGGTTCAAAAGTTCAATTTAAAGCACAATACGAAAACTTTATTGGTGGCGAGTGGGTCGCCCCTGTAAAAGGCGAATACTTTGAAAATATCTCTCCTGTAGATGGCAAAGTATTTACCAAAGTCCCACGTTCATCGGTAGAAGACATTGAACTGGCTTTAGATGCAGCCCATAAAGCCAAAGCACAATGGAACAGCTCATCTCCAACCACACGCTCCAACATTCTGCTTAAAATTGCAGATCGTTTAGAACAAAATCTGGAATTATTGGCAGTAGCCGAAACTTGGGATAATGGTAAGCCTGTCCGTGAAACATTGGCTGCCGACATTCCATTGGCAATTGACCATTTCCGTTATTTCGCAGGCTGTATTCGTGCCCAAGAAGGCGGAATTTCTGAAATTGATGAAGATACCATCGCCTATCATTTCCATGAGCCATTGGGCGTTGTGGGACAAATTATTCCATGGAACTTCCCAATTTTAATGGCAACATGGAAACTTGCACCTGCTTTGGCTGCGGGTAACTGTATTGTACTTAAACCTGCGGAGCAAACCCCTGCTAGTATTTTAGTTTTGGTCGAGCTGATTCAAGATTTATTGCCTGCAGGCGTACTAAACGTAGTCAATGGTTACGGCGTAGAAGTCGGTCGCCCATTGGCAACCAATCCACGTATTGCCAAAATTGCATTCACAGGTTCGACTCAAGTCGGTCAATTGATCATGCAATATGCCACTGAAAACATCATTCCAGTGACTTTGGAACTTGGTGGTAAATCTCCAAATATTTTCTTTGAAGATATTATGGCGCAAGATGACGACTACCTAGATAAAGCGCTTGAGGGCTTTGCCATGTTCGCGCTGAATCAGGGTGAAATTTGTACTTGTCCATCACGTGCGCTCGTACAGGAAAGTATTGCTGACCGTTTCCTTGAAAAAGCCATCGAACGTGTTAAACGTATTAAAACAGGTCACCCGCTTGATACTGAAACCATGATTGGTGCGCAGGCATCGCAAGAACAACAAGACAAAATCTTGGGTTGTATTGCGACAGGTCGTGCCGAAGGTGCTCAAGTCTTAACAGGTGGTGGTGAACGTCATGAAGTTGGCAGTGGTTTCTATATTGAGCCGACAATTTTCAAAGGCACCAACGACATGAAAATTTTCCAAGAAGAAATTTTCGGCCCAGTGCTGTCTGTGACCACATTTAAAGACTTCGATGAAGCCATTAAAATTGCCAATGACACCATTTACGGTTTAGGTGCAGGTGTTTGGTCACGTTCTGCGCACACTTCTTACCGTGCAGGCCGTGCTATTCAGGCGGGTCGCGTTTGGACGAACTGTTACCACATCTACCCTGCGCATGCCGCTTTCGGTGGTTATAAAAAATCAGGTATTGGCCGTGAAAACCACAAGATGATGTTAGAACATTATCAACAAACCAAGAACTTGTTGGTGAGCTACTCAACTAAACCTGCTGGCTTCTTCTAAGTTGGTTAATTCAACCTTAACATGATGAATGAAAATGCGAACTTCGGTTCGCATTTTTTATGTTTTGGATATACGAATGGACAAAAAGTAAAATAAAAAAGCCATTCATCCAAACAGATTTTAAAGCCATAGACCTCAAGTTGCTGACATTAAAATCATGGATAAAAATCACAGACATAAAAAAGCACCATTTTTAAAATGATGCTTTTTGATCAAATCATTACTACTTATTTTTTAGCAGCTACAGACGCTTCTGTAGTGATGTTGACAGTAATTTTATCACCTACGTTTGGTACATAGCTTGCGATACCAAATGCAGAACGGTTGAATGATGTTGTTGCATTAAAACCAACAGTCGCTGCCTGAGTCATTGGGTGTGGACCTTGTTTGTTCAATACTGCGTCAAGTACCACTGGCTTAGTTACACCTTTAACTGTTAAATCACCTGTGATTTTAAAGTTTTTCTTGTCTTGAGTTTCAACTTTGGTACTTTTAAAAGTAATGGTTGGATATTTTGCTGCATCAAACCAATCTGCTGCCATTAAGTGCTCATCTAAAGCTTTTACGTTGGTGTTGATGCTACTTAATGGAATCGTCACATTCACAGATGAGTTAGCAGGTTTTTTCTCATCAATGTTGATAGTACCTTGAATGTCTGAGAAGTTACCTGATGGCGTAGAAAAACCGAAGTGATCCCAAGTAAATACAGTAGCAGTATGCGTTGGGTCAATTTGATAAGCCACTGGTTTAGCCATTGTCATTGTTGCTGCAGACGCGATAGCCAAACCTAAAGCAATTGATTTCATGTTCATATTGTTCATCTCTAAAAGTGTTGATACGTTTCAATGAGGTTTAGTTTATAGATTTTTGCTGCAAATACAGGATTAAAGATAAAACAGTATGTTGCATGACTGAAACGATAAATTTGTAAAAATATGCATGCGCGTTTTACATCGCTGTTGCAGGGCTGCGATATTGAATAAAACCTGTTCTTTTTGCGACACGATCATACAACTGCCGTGCCTGTAAATTATCTTCATGAGTCAGCCAATATACCCGATCACATTCACGCTGTTGCGCTGTTTGATTCACCTGCTGAATAAGCTGCTGAGCAATTCCCATCCCTCTGTACTCAGGCAAGGTATATAAATCTTGCAAATAGGCATAAGGTTTAAGCGTCCAGCAACTGTCATGTTCAATTACATGCACAATGGCGACAACTTGAGTTTGATATACGGCAGCCAAGCCATAAATATAGGGTCGTTGAGGATCAGTTAGTTTTGACCAAGTCTGTTGTGTCACGTCATCACTGAGTTGCACCCGATAAAATTGCTGATAGCCTTGCCAAAGTGCTTGCCATTGTTCAAACTGAATTCCGCTTAACGGCACAATATCTATTTTTTGACTTAGTTATGCTGTACTTGTGTTGTCTGCATGCTTGGATATTGCCTAATTGTTATATCTTGAAATGCTTGATGATTCACATTGAATATTATGCTTAGGCTATTTTATAAACTATTTTTCAGCAATAAAAAAAGCTTTACCCTACGCATAGAATAAAGCTATTTTTGACGATACACCATTTAATGCACCGCATTCATCGCAATAGATTAAAGCTTCTCAATCAAAATACGATCAACTTGCTTTAAGCCTGATTGCTTTTCATGGTTCTTACGGCGAATTTTGATTTGCTGATCTTCAGCCAAATCCTGTAACAACAACTCTACCGCCACCATAGCTTCAAGTGGTAAATCTTGTCCAATCCACTTTTGCTCACCCGCATCCATTAAAGTGACTTCATCATTAATTTGCTCGTACAAACTCATTTCTCATCTCACTCAATTACACAGAGGTTTATTCACAAACCTGACTTACACTGACAAAATTTGTTGGATCATCACATCGAATACCAAACAAATATGCAAAAATAAAAGACGTCCCTTTGCAGGAACGCCTTTAAAAACACTGGATTAAAAAATTAAGCTGTTAATTCTTTTACTGCAGCAACAACCGCTTCAGTGGTAATGCCAAAGTACTGATACAAGTCTTTTGCAGGTGCAGATTCACCATAAGTTGTCATACCAATAACTTTACCGTCTAAGCCGACAAACTTCCACCAGTAGTCTACATGCGCTGCTTCAACCGCAACACGTGCACGAATATGTGATGGCAATACCGCTTCACGATATGCTGCATCTTGCTTCACAAATTCTTCTGCACACGGCATAGACACAACACGTACACCTTCAAGCTGCGCGTATGCTTCCATTGCCAAGCCCACTTCTGAACCTGTTGCAATAATAATGGCTTTCAATTCACCTTTTTCTTCAGCCAAGACATAACCACCTTTTGCCACGTTCTCAATTTGCGCTTGAGTACGAGTTTGGAATGGCAAGTTTTGACGTGAGAAAATTAAAGCAGTTGGACCTTCGCTGCGTACTAATGCAGATTTCCAAGAAATAGCCGCTTCAACGGTATCTGCAGGACGCCATGTATTTAAGTTTGGCGTACCACGTAAAGATGCAATTTGTTCAATCGGTTGGTGTGTTGGACCATCTTCACCCAAACCAATCGAGTCGTGGGTATACACATGAATCACACGTTGCTTCATTAATGCAGACATACGCACGGCATTACGCGCATATTCCATAAACATTAAGAATGTTGCAACGTAAGGAATGAAACCACCGTGAAGTGCTACACCATTTGCAATAGCAGTCATACCAAACTCACGTACGCCATAATGCACGTAGTTCCCTGCTGCATTGTCCTGAACGCCTTGGCAACCCTTCCAAAGGGTTAAGTTTGAACCTGCCAAGTCTGCAGAACCACCCAATAATTCAGGCAATAATGGGCCAAATGCTTGCAAAGTATTTTGGCTGGCTTTACGCGTTGCAATAGTTTCAGCTTTAGCATTGGTTTCAGCAATAAACGCATCTGCCTGCGCGATGAATTCTGCAGGTAGTTCACCGCTTAAACGGCGTTTAAGTTCTGCAGCTTCCGTTGGATATTTTGCTGCATAGGCATCAAAAGTTGTATTCCATGCTGCTTCTGCTTCTGCACCTTTCGCTTTAGCATCCCAAGCGGCATATACATCTTCAGGAATAACAAATGCTTCATCTGTCCAGCCTAATGCTTGACGCGTCAAAGCGATTTCATCATGGCCTAATGGCGCACCGTGACAGTCTTCTTTACCTTGTTTGTTTGGCGAACCTAAACCAATAACAGTTTTACAAATAATAATAGTCGGTTTTTGCGTTTCAGCTTTTGCTTCAACCGTTGCAGCACGAATTGCATCGGCATCGTGACCATCAACTTTTAAGACTTGCCAGCCGTAAGATAAGAAACGTTGTTCGGTATCGTCAGAGAACCAGCCTTCTACTTCACCATCAATAGAAATGCCGTTGTCATCATAATAAACAACCAGCTTGCCTAAACCTAAAGTACCTGCCAATGAACATGCTTCGTGTGAAACACCTTCCATTAAGCAACCATCACCCAAGAAACAGTAAGTGAAATGGTCTACAACCTGAATATCTTCTTTATTAAATTGTGCAGCCAGTGTTTTTTCTGCTAAAGCAAAACCAACAGCATTGGCAATCCCCTGACCGAGTGGACCAGTGGTGGTTTCAATCCCTGGTGCATAACCCAATTCTGGGTGGCCAGGTGTTTTAGAGTGTAACTGACGGAACGCTTTTAAATCTTCGATTGAAAGATCATAACCTGTTAAATGCAACAACGCATATTGCAACATTGAACCATGACCATTAGACAATACAAAACGGTCGCGGTTTGCCCATTGTGGATTGGTTGGGTTGTGATTCAAAAATTCACGCCACACCACATCGGCAATATCTGCCATCCCCATCGGTGCACCTGGATGTCCTGAATTTGCTTTTTGCACAGCATCCATTGCCAATACACGAATTGCGTTTGCAATACGACGTTCGTTAAGCGGGGTCGTCATAGGTCAGAGTCCACAAAAAATCGTTAAATAGAAGAAGATGAATAGAATTCAAAACAGCCGCTATTCTCTCAAAAAAACGCCTGAGGGGTAAAGCCTATGCAACAATATTTCCGCATTAATTCCCATTCAGGGTATTTTTCGTGCAAATTCAAAGACGTTTTCACGTTTATAACAACAAGAAAATAGCTAATTGCCGTGTTAAGCTCTATTCTTGGCAAAATTCTAAAGTATAGATATTTCAATTTATAGACGCAGGATGGAATTGTGATGTCGCTCTTGCAGCAACTCCAATCAAATGCCTAGCAACAAGTTAAAACACAACAGTATTCTGTAGAAATAATAGATAGATTTTAACACATCTTGAATTTTATTCACTTTTCACACAATAAATTGAATCACAGCCATCGTCCAAAATTTTAAAACAGCTTTTGAAAATGCAGCTTGATGCAGATAAAGTCAATTCAAAGTCTTTAAATTACCCATCTACAATATTGTTTTTAAAAATGATTCACCACTTAAAAACAAGGTGCTCCTTAGTTTAAAATTATGACAGCATACTTTAGCCAACATGAATATTTTTGAGTCACAATATAGTCATACCGATACTTTATCTATTTTTTAGCTAAAGATATGCGATAAAAAGTCATTGAATTGAAATAAATTCAGCCAATTTAGTCGTAATGCGCTAGTCCTAAAGTCTAACTCGATGTAACATATTGCGTCTTTTGAATTTAACTGTGATAGGACTTATGCGCGAGTACGCTGTATTTACCTCGGAATCTGTAAGCGAAGGCCATCCAGATAAAATGGCTGACCAAATCAGTGATGCCATTTTGGATGCAATCTTAAAAGAAGACCCTTATGCGCGGGTTGCTTGTGAAACGCTTGTAAAAACGGGTGCGGTTGTACTGGCAGGTGAAATCACAACAACTGCAAATGTCGATTTTGAAGCCGTTGTTCGTCAAACCGTAAATGGCATTGGTTACCATCATTCTGACTTAGGTTTTGATGGTTCAACCTGTGCGGTCATTAACATGATTGGTAAACAATCACCTGAAATTGCACAAGGTGTAGACCGTCAAAAGCCTGAAGATCAAGGCGCAGGTGACCAAGGTTTGATGTTTGGTTACGCCAGCCGTGAAACTGATGTATTAATGCCTGCCCCAATTTCTTACGCACACCGCTTAATGGAAAAGCAAGCTGAATTACGTCGCAGTGGTGCTTTGCCGTGGTTACGCCCAGATGCAAAAAGTCAGGTGACTTTTGCTTATGAAAATGGTGTGCCTGTACGTTTGGACGCGGTGGTGTTATCTACTCAGCACGATCCTGAAATTTCGCAAATTCAGCTTAAAGAAGCGGTAATTGAAGAAATTGTGAAAAAAGTGATTCCTGCAGAAATGTTCCATGCAGACACCAAATTCCACATCAACCCAACAGGTATGTTTGTGATTGGCGGTCCTGTAGGTGACTGCGGCTTAACAGGTCGTAAAATCATTGTCGATACTTACGGCGGCATGGCACGTCATGGTGGCGGTGCATTCTCTGGTAAAGACCCATCTAAAGTTGACCGTTCTGCTGCTTACGCAGGTCGTTATGTTGCAAAGAATATTGTGGCAGCTGGCTTGGCAGACAAATGTGAAATTCAGGTGTCTTATGCTATTGGTGTTGCAGAGCCAACGTCAATTTCAATCAACACCTTCAACACTGCAAAAGTGGCAGATGAGTTGATTATTGCTTTAGTACGTGAACACTTCGATTTACGTCCATACGGCATTACCAACATGTTGAACCTGTTACAACCAATGTATAAACAGACTGCAGCTTATGGCCACTTTGGTCGTCAAGGTTCTGACACTGCATTTACATGGGAAAAAACCGACAAAGTTGAAGCATTAAAAGCCTCTGCAGGTCTGTAATGTAAAACTTTTCAGTTTTATCAAGCTCACTTCGGTGGGCTTTTTTATGCCTAAAATTTAGCTGTCAAACCACAATATACAAAATACGAATATGTTATAGTGAATCATTCCTGAGATTTTTAAATACTCATCTAAGATAATGATGTAGGAGTTTATTATGGCGGTTATTCTTCAAGTCGATTTCCCTTCTGAAGGCCCATTTGGCGAAAGCATGAGCCAAGCGTACCGTGAACTTGCAGAAAGCATTAACCTAGAAACTGGCATGCTTTGGAAAATTTGGACTGAGAACGGTCAAACACAGGAAGCAGGTGGAATCTATCTGTTTGATCATGCGGCCAATGCTGAACGCTATTTAAAAATGCACACTGCACGTTTAGAAAGTTTTGGCGTGAAGAATATTCGTGGCAAGATTTTTGAGGTGAATGCTGCACTGTCTGCAATCAACCAAGCTGATTTTTTAAGTCGCTCATCTTTTTAAATTGCTCATCCATATTGAAGAATAAAATGGTGAGTCTCTTCAATATTGAAAAAACAGTTGAATAAAATCCTGAGCCATTTAATGATTCAGGATTTTTTGAAATCTTGTATAGACGAAATAAGCGTTAAGCTTGGATGCAGCACTTATTGCGTACGAATCACCTCAAGCACCGATTGTTGCACGGGCACTTCTTGATGATCTTGCAAATAAACATGCACGACTTTAAACACAACGGCTGCTGCCAAGCATGCCAAAATACAGAATAACCAGAAACCATAAGGACTACGAATATTGTGTGAACCACAAGTACCACATTCTTTTTCTGATGATTCCACCACCCGATTGCAACATGCGCAACGATACTGATGATACAGCATAGGTATTCTCCTACTTCACTGTAATTCTTGTTTTTATTGTTACACCATCTACCCTGATGCAGTGTAATTTTGTTTAAGCAACTGTGACACTTTGTAGCCTGCATCCTTTGGATGATTTAACTGACACAATCGCTTGTGAATTAGAATGTCAAAGTTCTGCTATTCGCGCAAATCGTATTTTTGAATAAACAGTCACTTTATCCATCTAAAATAGGTATGCCATGCTAAAATTCTGCATGCTCGATTACTTGAAGTTTAGACTCAAGCTTGGCTTTCAGCACATATTTTTTTATTACACGGAGTAAAGTTAAAGTGGTGCAACTCATTAAAAAAGGTGGCTTGCGAGAACGTGCCAACCGTAGTCGTAAATACCAAGGTTCGGAAAATACCGAAGCAACTTTGCAATCAAACCGTACTTATCAGCCCAATCATTTAGATAAAACTGAAAACACGACTAAAACCGAAATTCCGAATAAAAAATCGTCAAACTTGGCTTTGGACAACATCAAATCATCTAACTAATTGGCATCAAAACCTATGTTTTAAAACATACGCAGTGCATCTAACCACAACCACACAGCAAATAATAAAAATAATCCGCCCGAGACCATATCAATATAACTGCCTGAACGCTGATATAACTTTTTCATTTTTGGTGTAGAAAGTAGCAACATAAATAGTGTAAATGTCACAAAAGTTTGGATTGGAATAATCACTGCCAATTGGGCTTTCAAAGATGCACTTGCCGATGAACTCAACGCCAAAGCAAATACACTACTAAAATAAATTAAGGTTTTCGGATTAGATAAATTGGTGAATAGCCCCAATAAAAAGTAGTTTTTTGCGGCTGGAATTTGCACTTGAGTATCATCAAACTGTTTGCGCTGCTGCCAACTATGCCAACCGCCCGACAACATGCCCCATCCCATTTTGGCAAGAAATAAACCGCCAATCAGCATTAAGACTTGCTGAATCCAAGGAAATTGCTGCACCAAAACCGTAAAACCTAATAGGGTCAGCACTACCCACACCACAATCCCCGATGAAATACCCGCAATAATCTGCAAGGTATTACGGCGGG
This sequence comes from Acinetobacter sp. ANC 5045, assembly GCF_004331005.1. NCBI lineage: Bacteria > Pseudomonadati > Pseudomonadota > Gammaproteobacteria > Moraxellales > Moraxellaceae > Acinetobacter > Acinetobacter sp. ANC 5045. Next base: position 28,595 of record NZ_SJNS01000014.1, read on the forward strand.
TATTGCTGGCTGCACTTTTGGCAATTAATAAAACATCTGGTCCTGGACTAAGCTGTGCCACAAAATGCAGCGCACAAATGGTGAATAACAAAGACATAAATACATCAGGAGAATTGAAAATCCGATTATACCTTGTGCGGTAGGAGAATAAATAAGGCTTTAAAATAGGCCTCTCAATATTTGAATATTTACCCAAAAACACACATAAAAAAAACCGAATCAGCACGATTCGGTTTGATATCAAGCATCACCTATATTATTTAGGTGGATTGACATCTTTCATTTCAATTTTTTTCGCATCGGGGGTAATTTCACGTGCTTCACCATCAATAATACTGGAATCACGACCACCACCCTGCTGATTTTGCATGTCTTGCATTTGGCGCATTAAATCTGCAAACGGGTTTTGACCTGCTCCGCCCATGCCATTCATATCGCCCATCATGCCACCCATCATTTGATCCATCATGGCTTGCTGACGTTTCATCATGGCTTTCATCATTGCCGCTTTAAAGGCATTTTGTACGGCAGGAATCATCACCAGCAATGCCAAAACATCGCTGATTAATCCTGGAATCATCAATAAAAAACCCGCAAAAATTTTAGGTAAATTATTACTCAGCGCAGGATCGGCACTCATCTGCCCCATTTGCATTTGCTGCATTTGTGGCATCACGCCTGCAGAATATTTACGAATCAGGTTCAAACCAATGAAGAAAGCAGCGACAAACCAAAAGAACACGTACCACATGCTCCCCACTAGGTCGCCCACACCAATCCAGACGAAGACTTCAAGAACTAAGCCAATTAGAACAATAAGAAATAATTTCATGAAAATTAATCTAATCTCAACAAAATAAATAAAATGCAGTAACCAAGTGCTTCATCGGGATCAAGCTTTTTTGATTCGCTGTTGTTTCAATATGGGCATTATTGTATTTTTAAAGGTTAAGTCTGTCATTAATATTTTCATCATCACCCAATAACAGACTTAATACGTCTATATATTTAAACGATAAAGATAAAAATATGCGGCATAAGCCAATAATAACCACAACGCAATAAAAACTGATGCTGCAATATAACTGCTCGGTTTTTGACTGATCGCATCGGCTTGTAAACGACAGCGCTGCATTGCCTCTGCAGGTACTAAACGCAATACCAACATGATGCCCAATGGCACTAAAATCAAATCATCCAAATAACCCAAAACAGGTATAAAGTCTGGAATTAAATCAATGGGAGAAATAGCATAAGCAGCGACCAACAATGCCAAAAGCTTTGCCATAAACGGTGTTTCAGGATCACGTGCTGCAAACCACACCGCATAAACATCTCGTTTAATTTGCTTCGCCCACTGTTTTAGCCTATTAATCCACTTCATTGCCGCTCTCATTTGCTACCGTATATAAAATATACGTCTCAAAACTTAAAATAAAATGAAGTCCAAAATTGAAAATATGGCAAAGGATACATGCTAATTGTTTAAACGGCAGCTTACTGACCGAATGTTTTGAAATTACTCCACACAAAAGAGATTTAAACTCCTATAATTCAACTTGATGTAATTTTTTAAGGCTTGGCATGTCACTTATTATTGGAATCGACCCTGGTTCTCGTCTAACGGGCTACGGCATTATTGAACGTGATGGCGCTAAATTACGTTTTGTAGATGCAGGAACCATTCGCACCGAAACCAGTGAAATGCCCGAACGCTTAAAACGGATTTTTGCAGGGATTGAACGGATTGTGAAATTTCACGGCCCGACTGAAGCAGCAGTTGAACAAGTGTTTATGGCGCAAAACCCAGACTCTGCCTTAAAATTGGGACAGGCTCGCGGGGCAGCGATTGCCGCTTTGGTAAATTTAGATTTACAAGTGGCGGAATATACCGCTCGTCAAATTAAACAATCTGTCGTGGGTTATGGCGCTGCCGATAAAGAACAAGTACAAATGATGGTCATGAAATTATTAAATCTATCCATCAAACCACAACAAGATGCTGCCGATGCTTTGGCTGCTGCAATTTGCCATGCTCATGCATCGGGCAGTATGACCAAATTGGCTGTGCTCAATGCCTTGGGTGGTATGGCACGCGGACGTAGTCGTTCAAGCTCCAGACGTCGCTAAATCAGCATCGCCATCGCTTATATTTTACCGATTCACAACCTGATAAATCGCTTGGCTCATGTGCTGTGCCTGTAAACCGCGCATGCCCTGCTGTGCCAATACATCCCCCGCCAAGGCATGTAACATGACAATTTCATGCAATTGAATTTTATGATGAAACTGGGCTTTTAAACTGGCAATCATGCCTGCCAACACATCGCCCATACCACCTGTACCCATACCAGGATTGCCTGCGGTACAAATCCACAATGAACTTGCTTGCGGTTCTGTAGATGCAGCTTGCAAAGTCAAACTACCTGAACCTTTTAACACCCAATCGCCTGCATAGCGTTGCTGCAATTGCTGAATCGCGGCAATACGGTCTGCTTCAATGGCTGCAACCGTAGTATTGAGCAAGGTCGCAGCCTCACCTGAATGTGGTGTGGCATAACTGTTCGGTTTTAGTTGGGCTGGATGATGCGATGAATGCGCTTGTTTCGCCAAAAACCACAAGGCATCGGCATCGTAAACTACTTCTACCTCGGACTGATTTAGTGCGGCAAACCAGTCTGCATAATGCTGTTCTGCCCAAGCATCTCGTCCTAGTCCCATCCCTAAACTCACGGCATCGACCTGTGAAATTAAGTGCTGAATTTCTGCGCCTGTCAGTGCGTCTATATCCCGCAACATTAAATTCGGCGCACGGCTTAATATCGCCACATGATGTTTGGCATGACAGACCACAGTCACTTTCCCTGCACCTGCGCTTGATGCGGCTTCTGCAGCCATCATCACCGCACCACCCATTTGCGCATGTCCGCCCACAATCAACACATGCCCATAACTGCCTTTGTGTCCAAAAGCCTGCCGTGCGGGTAATTGAATCAAATGTGGTGTGAGTTGGGCCAACGCTTTGAGTTCTGCATCGGCTGGAATCAAATCCAGCACATCGACCAGTCCAGTATATTCCTGTGCCTGCCCTGTAAATAACCCTGCTTTCAAACCCAAAGCTGTAAAGGTGTAATCGGCTTTAATTGCACATGGCAATGGCTGCCCCGTGTTGGCATTTAAACCGCTTGGAATATCAACCGCAATTTTTAAACCCGCTTGTTGATTCATTGCGTGAATAAGCGACTGCCACTCATCATTTAAAGGACGATCTAAACCAATACCAAATAATGCATCAATATAGCAGTCATAACTTTGTTGAAATGCAAAACCTTGAATTATATTGACTTGTTCTGTCTGAGCTTCTAAAAAAGCCTGATGTAAATCTGCCGATGAACCGCGTGTTGCGGCATAAATATCGACTTGAAAACCTGCTTGTTTTAAATATTTTGCAGTTAAATAACCATCACCCGCGTTATTGCCTTGTCCACAACACACGGCAATTTTTTGTATTGTAGATGGCTGTGCTGCAAAAATTTTGCGAAGTTGTAAATGCAGTGTCCATGCTACTTGCTGCATTAAACCATAAGAACTGTTTTGGCGAGCAAACCAGCGTTGCTCCCACGCTTGAATACTTTGGCTATGATAAATAGGGCTATGGTACACTTGCTGCGGCATTTTCTTCCCTTCTATTTTGTTATGGCAAAATCCACCACTTCAGCACAAATTTCTCTGTATCAAGACGATCCAGTCGCCTTGAAAGCGTGGATTAAAGCGCAAGCTTTGGCGCTAGGTTTTGCTGATTGTGTCATTGCCAAACCAGATGCTCAAGCAGAATTAGCACGTTTTCAGGAATATTTAAAACGTGGCTATCATGGCGATATGAAGTTTCTGGAAGAAAATTTAGACAAGCGCGCCAATCCCACACTATTAGTCCCGAATACCAAAAGCATTATTTGTGTGCGCATGAATTATTTGGTGGAAACACCACGTCCACGACATATTCCCGATGCACCTAATTCTGCAATTATAGCCCGTTATGCACGTGGACGCGATTATCACAAAGTCATGCGCGGACGCCTCAAAACCCTTGCGACACGTATTCGTGAAAAAGTGGGCGAGTTTGAATCACGCCCTTTTGCCGACTCAGCCCCAATTTTTGAAAAGTCGCTTGCAGAAAGTGCAGGCATGGGTTGGACAGGCAAACACACCTTACTAATTCATAAAAAATCTGGGTCTTTTTTTGTATTGGGTGAGCTGTTTACTTCACTAGATTTACCTTTTGATGCACCTGCAACTTCGCATTGCGGTTCTTGCACAGCCTGCATCGACATTTGCCCAACACAGGCCATTGTTGAACCTTATATGTTGGATGCGCGTAAATGTATCGCTTATTTAACCATTGAATATCAGGGTGTGATTCCTGAAGAATTACGCCGTGGCATTGGTAATCGTGTGTTTGGTTGTGATGATTGCCAACTGATTTGCCCGTGGAATAGCTTTGCCCAAGTCACCACGGTGGATGATTTTCATCCTCGACATGCCTTAGATCAGGTCAGCTTGCTAGATTTATGGCAATGGGATGAAAGCACGTTTTTAGCCAAAACTGAAGGTAGTCCATTGCGTCGCACAGGTTATCAAAGTTTTATGCGTAATATTGCAATCGGGCTTGGAAATGCCCCTTTTTCAGCAAAGATTTTACAAACTTTGCAGCAAACGCGCGCACAGCATGATGAGATTGTGCAAATCCATATGGATTGGGCAATTCAGGAACAATTGCTTAAACAACATAAAATTTAAACAAAATGACCACCAAAATAGTGCGATATTTTGACTGCAGGTTACTTGCCAATTTATGCAGTTAACTGAATTTTAGTGACCAATTCATCACAAAAATAATAATCCATAAAATTTAATTTTGCAGCGAAATATCAGAAAAATTGCTTAAGTTTGCAACTAAATAGACTGCATGATTTTAATTCTATTCTGTCGAATATTTGCCACGAAATTGGGAGATTATGCCTTTCTGATTCAAACTATTTGTGTATGATACAGACTATGAATAATAGGGATGATGGACTTTTACTTATGTCAGTACGCAATGATTGGACTCGAGAAGAAATTCAGCAGTTATATGAACAGCCTTTTCTGGATTTAGTCTTTGAAGCACAGCGTGTGCATCGCCAACATTTTGCTGCCAATACTGTACAAGTCAGTACCTTATTGTCGATTAAAACAGGTAAATGCCCTGAGGACTGCAAATATTGCTCGCAGTCTGCGCATTATGATTCACAGCTTGAAGCTGAAAAACGCATTGCGGTTGATAAAGTCATTCAAGAGGCTAAAGAAGCTTTAGCATCAGGTTCTTCACGTTTTTGTATGGGCGCAGCATGGCGTAATCCGCATGAACGCGATATGCCGTATGTTTTAGAAATGGTGCGTGAAGTCAAAGCACTCGGCTTAGAAACTTGCATGACTTTGGGGATGTTAAACCAATCTCAGGCAGAACGTTTAAAAGATGCAGGCTTAGATTATTACAACCACAACCTAGACACCTCGCGTGAGTATTATCCTAATGTGATTAGTACCCGCAGTTTTGATGATCGCTTAAACACTTTGGATATTGTGCGTCAAACAGGTATGAAAGTATGTAGTGGCGGTATTGTCGGTTTAGGTGAAGATACCCAAGACCGTATTGGTTTATTACATGAATTAGCGACTTTACCGTTACATCCTGAATCTGTGCCAATCAATATGTTAGTTCCGATTGAAGGTACACCATTGGCTGAAGTAGAAAAACTGGATGTGATTGAGTGGATTCGTACCATTGCAGTTGCACGTATTATCATGCCAAACAGCTATATTCGTTTATCTGCAGGGCGTGAATCGTTATCCGATTCAGATCAGGCGTTGGCATTTATGGCAGGTGCGAACTCGTTATTCTCAGGTGAAAAGCTTTTAACCACACCAAACGCAGGCGAAGGCAAAGACAAACAATTGTTCCAAAAATTAGGCTTAGTGCCTGAACGTGCCAAGCCAACCGTTTCTGAGTTGTCGGTAGATGCGATGGCAATGGCTTAAAATTTTAGCACCCATCCAAATGTACAAAGTCCCTAAAAGGGACTTTGTTTTTTATGCAGCAAAATAAGTTTATGCGGCAACGCTTTTAAGAGGTAATTAAAATTCCGTAACTGGCATTTAAATACTGCCCTGTTTTAATAATATCTACCCCGTTGGCATGTTCTACCATCAGTTGTTGCTGAATCGCATCATAATAAAACCGATCATAACAGTCCTGATGATGCAGCAACCACGTCAAAGTATCTGCTAGATTGTCATCTACAATATACGTTTTTTCTTGAAAGTTTTTAGCCATAAATACGGTCAGTTCAATATTTCTAGGTACTGGATTTTAAGCGGAATACCTTGTGGGATAAAGTGTGCGGAGGATAGAAAATTTAATTGTGCACTTGTATAAATCAAACTTCGTACAGCATGAGAAGTCTCCCCACCAAAAGAGGTGGGAATGATATATGTAGTTTTGAAGATGGATAAGTGCAGTCTAATCTATACATGCAGGCAAGACTAAGCAAAATATTCAGGCTATTAGCCTAAAATAAAAAAGTGAGTCATAAAGACTCACTTGGTTTTAATACAGATTCAATACTTAACATTATTGTGTCTTAGAATCCCCACACTTACGACACTCTAAATGCGCCCCGATTTCTTCCATTGCGTCATATTCATAAATATGGATACAGAAAATTTGCTTTAACAGTTTGATCATAAATGACATTCCTTTTGATTTTTATACATCACGTTTGTGATCTCATCCTGAGATACAAATGCCATCAAGGCTGATTGACATAAACTACTATTATCATATTTAAAAAAAATAGCAAATCTAATTTAGGAACTTTCCGACAAATGACAAATTCATCTGCATACTTGCTGAAATTGAGTGCATAAATAGCTGTAAATTCATTCGCTTATATTATTTCAATTTTCAGCGCACTTGAAACAAGAAAAACTGCTCAAAAGCTAATTTATTAAAAACCAAAGAATCGCAATAGCCAATAACATCATGCTTTCTGTTATTTCAATACTCGCACCAACGGTATCGCCCGTAATTCCACCTAAACGCTGCATAAATTTATATCGCAAATACAAGGTGCTAAGGATAAAAGTCAGAACGGTCACCAAACCCACCCATCCCCAAAGCACTCCTGCAAGCAAGGTCAATGCGATCACAATTTTTGTGCCTGTTTTAGGCAAATGTGCCTGAATAGCAGTGCCTAAACCATTGGCACGTAAATAAGGCGTGCTTAAAAATAAAACCAAAGCGCTTAATCGTCCCAATACGGGTACAAACAGCAAAAATGCCAAATACTGTTGTTCGAGCAATACATACAACGCAGACCATTTTAATAAACAGCAGATCAGTAAGCTCAATACTCCAATCGGGCCGCTGCTTGGGTCTTTCATGATGTTTAAGCTACGTTCAGGATCACCAAAACCGCCGACCCATGCATCGGCAGTATCAGCCAGTCCATCTAAATGTAAACCACCTGTCAGCCAAATCCAGAGCACTAAAATTAAGCTGCTACTCAGAACCAAAGGCAAGAATTGCAATAAATGCGCCATCCCCCACAGCGCAGCTCCAATTAGTAAGCCAACGAGCGGATAAAACAGCAGTGATTGTGCATTTTGCGCTGCAGTTGGCATCTGTTTTAAAGAAACAGGAAAAGTGCTCAGGAATTGCAAGGCAATCCAAAAAGGTGTCATGTTTGCCCCTGCATGCAAATGTTGCCATTGGGATGTAACTGGAATGAACTCAATTGCCCCAACGCTGCAGACATTTTTAAAATATCGTCTAAAGATTTTTTCTGCGCCAATACTTTGAGCAATTTAATTACCCCGCCATGCGTGACCAATAACACACGTTTAGGTTGTTGCTCGAGTTGTTGTAAATATTGGTTGAGATCGGACAGACCTTGCAAAACGCGCTGCTGAAAATTTAGCAAAGATTCTGCTTGTGGCGGACTAAATTGGGTCGGTGTCATCCAAAATTTAGCTAAATCTTCAGGGTATTGTTCATATAAGGTTTGAGTGGAAATAGCTTCCCATGCTCCAAAATGCATTTCCTGAAATTGTGCATCAATATACAGTGGCAATTGCTGTGCTTGCGCAAAGGTCTGAGCAACCTGCAGACAACGCTGTAAAGGTGAACTTGCCACAACATCCCATCGCTGTCCTGTAGCTATTGCCGTGTTTAAAGTCTGCTGCATGTCTTGCCAACCTTTTAAAGTCAAAGCATCATCGGTTGAGCCACGCAAAGTATGACCCAATTCTGTTTCGCCATGTCTTAATAGGTCTAGCATGATCATAAAGATACTTTCTCACCAATAACCGCAGCTTCGGCAAAAGTCGCCATTTGATTATGCAAGGCACAGGCCAGTTGGATAATGCCCAATGCCGCGCCCGCACCGCTGCCCTCACCTAAGCGTAAATTTAGATGCAGCAAGGCTTGTGCACCTAATGCTTCTAATAAGCGACGATGTCCATATTCAGCCGATTGATGCCCAAACAACATCCATTCTCGGACTTGAGGATTTAAACGCACTGCAACTAATGCAGCAGCACTGCTGATAAAACCATCCACCACCATCGGCAAGCCCAACTGCGCACAGCGAATATACGCGCCCACCATTGCAGCGACCTCCAATCCACCAACTGCACATAAGGCTTTAAAAGCATCATCTTGCACATAGTTCTGATGTAGAGCTAAAGCAGCATCAATCACCTGTTTTTTATGTTGCAATTGTGCAGTGTCAATTCCTGTGCCTATGCCAGTCAAGGCTTCAGCAGGTTCTTGTAATAAAAAGCAAGACAAGGCTGATGCCGAACAGGTATTTCCAATACCCATTTCACCTGCGACATAAATCGAGGCCTGCTGTGCGATGGCATCTTCCACACTTTGACGTCCAAGTGCCATCGCATCTGCACACGCTTGTTCAGTCATGGCGCGGGTTTTAGCAAAATTCGCTGTGCCTGCACGAATACAATGCCGCTCTACTCCTGCATATTCATACGCTTCCCCGACCGAGCCGCAATCCACCACTTGTAAATGCGCCTGATATTGTCGGGCGATGACGCTGATACATGCCCCACCTGTGGCAAAATTTTGTAGCATTTGCCGAGTCACGGCTTGGGGATAGGCGGAAATATTTTCTTCCATCACGCCATGATCGCCTGCGAAAATACATATCCACGGACGTTCAATATTCGGCTGCGTTGTTCCTTGCAAAGCCGCCAGTTGAATCGCAATATTTTCCAATGCTGCCAATGAACCTGTTGGTTTGGTCAATTGAAGTTGTCGTGCAATTGCCTGTTGTTTCATCTGTTCATTTGGCTTTTGACACGCTGCAAACCACCAAGTCATTTCTTCTCTCCTTTTAAAAGCATTGGAAAACCTGCGACACAGAACTGCACTTTGTCTGCAATTTGTCCCAATTGCTGATGTAATCGCCCTGTTTCATCGACAAATTTTCGGGTGATTTCCCCTAGTGGCACAACACCTAAACCTGTTTCATTGCTCACCAAAATAATATCGGCCTGCAAATGAGGTAAAACTTCAAGTAATGCTACAATTTGTTGTTCAGCAAAGTTTTCTGCCGTTTGCATCAGTAAATTACTCATCCACAAAGTTAGACAATCTACCAAAATGACATGATCTGGATGATCCAGCATTTTTAACTGTTGCGCCAAATATAAAGGTTCTTCACGCAATTGCCATGACTGCGGACGCTGTTGTTGATGATGCTGAATCCGCGCCTGCATTTCTGCATCGCCCGCTTGTGCAGTTGCTACATAAATGACGGATTTGCCAAGTTGCTGCGCGGTTTGCTCAGCCATACGGCTTTTACCCGAACGCGCACCGCCCAAAATAAGTTGAATCACATGTGCTCCAAAGGAAATTGATGCCTGCTAAATAGCTGACCTTGTAAAGTGTGTGCCTGATAATAACCAAAATTTAAATGATGGATATCTAAATCGAAATATTGCACGGGGAGATTTTGAATACGCTGCAAAATCAAATTGGTTGAACACGCTGTTTGATATAAACCCAAAGTAATATGTGGATGATACTGTAAAGCTGCGATTTCAGCCCCGCCTACGCTAAGTGCCTGACGTATACGCGCCAGTTGCTGTGATTGATCTTGCACTTCTACAAATAAAGCACTATCAAAACTATTGATGCCGCCCACTTTCAGTTGAAAAGGCTCTAGTTGCAACTGCTGTAAGGCTTGAACTTGTTGTTGAAATTGTGACTCGAGAAAGTCATCTTCCCAATGCTTTTTTGCTGCATAAAACCCACAAATATATAAGGTGATATGAAACTGGCGAGTGTTTGGGCGAAATAATACATCTGAAAATTGCTGTTTTAATTGTTGTAAATAACATTCTAAAGCTGGATGTTGAACAGCTAAATACCAAAGCACATAACGCTCACGCCCACGATGCCATTCAGGATAATCATGCTGCTGTGTTGGAATAACGTACTGATTGGCTTGAATAAACACGGGATAATTCAATGAATTAAAACAGCTTATGGTAAAACATTCACAACTGAATAGACATGAAAATCATGCAATTTGAGGTGAATATTTTTCAGTTTGGTATTTTAACCATCTACATCATTTAAATAATTTTGATTTTAATGAGATGGATAAAATTCAGAAGATGGCTGAAACAGGTCTGCAATGTTATGCTGAAATGAAGATGATATTTTCTAATCTACACAAGACACTACATTACTGTGAAGCTTTACCCCATCAGAATCGGTATAACTGGAGTTTATGATGCAACAAGAATTGATCTGTTATAAACAACTTCCTATTTGGAATCATGACTCAATTCCACAAGGGTTTAAAAAACAACACAATACCCAAGTCGGCACATGGGCGAAGTTGACTATTTTAAAAGGCGAATTGCATTTTTCGATGCTGCATGAATCTGGTGAAGTACAATCTGAGCATGTTTTTTCTGTGGAAAATCAACCACCATTTATTGAACCGCAAGCGTGGCATAAAATTGTATCTGCCAGTGATGATATTGAGTGCCAGCTTAGTTTTTATTGTTTGCCTCAAGATTATTTTGTTAAAAAATATAAATTAAGCCCAACACATTCTGAAATTTTAATGGCACTTCCACAGTTAACCGTGGGTAAAGCTTTGGATGTTGGCTGTGGTACAGGCCGAAATGCGCTGTATTTGAGCCAAAACGGTTTTCAGGTGGATGCTTGGGATGTGAATCCGAGTAGTATCCAAAAATTAAATGAAATTATTGCTACAGAACAGATTTCATCTATTCAAACTACTGTGCGGGATTTAAATCAGGATGCCACAATTACGGAGGAATATGACTTCATTAACTGTACAGTGGTGATGATGTTTTTGGCGCCTGAAACCATTCCTACGCTTATTCAGCACATGCAGCAAGCGACCAAACCACAAGGCTTTAACTTAATTGTTTGCGCGATGGATACTGAAGATTACCCCGTGCAACAAGACTTCCCTTTTAGTTTTAAAGCGGGTGAGTTAAGTGCATATTATGCTGATTGGGATATTGTGAAATACAATGAAAATGTCGGTGAGTTGCACCGCACAGATGCAGATGGCAATCGCATTAAACAGCGTTTTGCGACGTTGTTGGCGAGGAAGAAGTAGATGTGCAAGTGGAATCTTAAATGAATAAGCTTTTGAGCTGCTCACAGACTACATTTCAATTGCTTACATAAAGCTTAAAATAAAAAACCACTTAGGATTAGTACACCTATGTGGTTGTTTTATATGGTGGGCCCAGACAGACTTGAACTGTCGACCAACGGATTATGAGTCCGTTAACATAGTAATTAAAAATCAACAAATTAAAAATATAATGTCAATACTATCATATGTTTATGTAATTTTAATAATTTATTATTAACTCTTTTTGTTGATTAATATATATTGATTTTGCTTACTACTTGCTTACCAGATGCTTACTAGAATGAAGTTAACAAAACCTGCTATTGATAAAATTGATTGCTCAGACAAAAATAAACCAACTTTTTTTTGGGATGAGAAAACACCAGGATTCGGCGTCAAAGTTACACCTAAAAATAATAAAAGCTACATTTTCCAAGGCCGTATTGGTCTTCAAAACCGTCGTATCAAAATTGGTGACGTTGATGTATGGAAATTAGATGAAGCTCGTAAATATGCACAAGAATTGGCGATTATGTGCCACAAAGGGATTGACCCATTAATCGAGCGTAAGAAAGCTTTAGCTGATAATAAAGAACTGCTAAAACAAGAAAAACGCAAAACTATTAAATTTAAAGATGTATGGTTTGAATATTTAAAAGCAAGACAACCTAATTGGCGACCAAGAAGTTATCAGGACCACATTGAATTATCTAGAGGTGGTTACGATCCTGAAAAAAATAGTGTTTATACCAGTCAACCCATTTTTCAACTGTTTGAGTACAAACTTTCTGAATTAACTGCAGATGTATTATGCGATTGGCTTGATCACAATGACTTCCGTCCAACAACATCAGCTAAAGCATACAGACTTACACGAGCTTTCCTGAATTGGTGTGATGAACACGAGGATTATGAAAACTTAGTGCCTCCAAAATCATACAACTCAAAAAAAGTTAAAGATAAAGTCCCTTCCCCAAAAGCCAAGAATGATTGTTTGATGAAACAGCATCTAAAACCATGGTTTGAAGAGGTAAATAAGTTAACTAGCAGAAAAATAGCGATTTTTTTGATATGTAGTTTAATCACTGGTTGCAGAAAGAATGAGCTGCTTTCATTAAAATGGACAGATGTCGATTTTCGTTGGAAAACAGCAAAAGTCAGGGATAAAATTGAAGATGAAGGTCGCCTAATTCCTCTAACTGCATATGTTGAAAGCTTATTATTAGAACTAAAGAAAAATTCTGATTCTAAATTCATATTTAGCAGTAAGGGCGCTGAATGTGGCCATATTGTTAATCCTTACGATAGCTTAGAGAAAATATGTAAAAAACTAAATATTGAACTTACTCCCCATGGATTGAGGAGATCATATAAAACGTTAGCTATTTGGGCAAAAATCAATGAAGGATCTTTAGCACAGATATCAGGTCATAAACCAAGTGCATTAGTTGAAAGGCACTACATCGTACGACCTATGGATATGCTACAAGAAACACTACAAGAATATGAGGATTGGATTTTGCAACAAGTGCGAAATGGCATTAATTGAAATACCTCGATACGGACTAATGCCAGTCAGTTAAGAAATTGACTGGTAAAGGGTGTAAATAATTCTGTGTAAATACAGTTTTAAAAATACTTGGTTACACGCTCTTCAAAAGAGGGCGTTCAAAAATCTATGTCAGTAAATTTGACTAGATTTTAATTATATCGATCTAATCGACCTTCAAAGTAAATGGATAATTGAGTAATGTGTGAAAATTGAGACTTCTACTGACATTTTGGTAAATTTTACCTCATGTCATAGGAGTTTGAATTTTGAGTACAAAAGCCCAACGGGAAATTGCCCATAAATTAAAAGTGTTTGCTCATGCTGAACAAAATGGCAATGTTGTATTGACCTGTCGATATTTTGGTATTTCACGAAATACTTTTTATCGTTGGAAGAAGAATTATAAATCCAAAGGAGAGATAGGATTAGTCAACAGTAAGCCATGTCCACAGAACCTTAAGCTACGCACGCCTGCTGAGATTGAAGATAAGATTATTTATTTACGTCAACACTATCATTTTGGACAACTACGGATCAGTTGGTATTTATGGCGTTATCACCAAATTAAAATTTCAGCAGCTGGGGCGTACCATGTTTTAAAACGGCATGGTATGAATCGATTACCCCAAAATCAGCGTAAACGTTCTATTCCTATTCCTCAACGTTATAAAAAACAAGTACCAGGGCATCACGTTCAAGTTGATGTAAAGTTTCTCTTTTTTAAAGATCAAAATGGAAAACAAGTCAAACGATATCAATATACCGCTATTGATGTGGATTTAAAAGCCAAGCTGGCCGAATGGGAGGCATTTTACAATTATGCCCGACCTCATGCAGCCATGAATGGCAAAACACCCTATGAACGATTAAAAGAAAAGTTATGCTAAAATCTTGGTGTCAGTGGAAGTCCTAGTATTCACATATAAAAAGCACAAATACAAAAATTATTTACAGACTCACTCAAAACTATCTTTCTCTTAAAGCCTCTTGCGCTTTATTAAATGGTTTTATTAGATAATCTAAAATCGTTTTCTCCCCTGTTTTAATATCGACTGTTGCAACCATGCCAGGAGTAATACTGAATTGTTTGCCTGCTTTATTCATCAATTTTCCTGAATCCGTTCGAATATACACTCGATAATAAAATTGATCTTGCTTAACTTCATCTCTCAATGTGTCTGGTGAAATAATTGAAACTTTTCCTTTCAACCCACCATAAATAGAATAATCATAGGCAGTGATCTTCACGAGTGCATCTTGCCCAGGATGAATAAAAGCAATATCTCGCGGTGAAATACGTGCCTCAACCAAAAGTTGTTCATCCAGAGGAACAATTGTCATCAACTTGCCATTTTGAGAAATCACTCCGCCAATAGTCATAACATCAATTTCTTTAATAATCCCTCGTACAGGTGATTTAAAAAGAGTACGATTTAAAGAGTCTGATTTACCTTTTACGACTTGTAATTGCGTTTCGATATCTGTGTTGGCTTTTGCCAACTCTTCTCGAGCTTTTACCAAATATTGATTTCTCACATCATTCATTTGATTGCGCAAATCAGTTGCTTGGCGCTTGAGCCGCAATACTTCGACCTCACTAGCTGCACCTTTCGCTACTAATGGTTCAGTCATTTGCAGCTCTTCTTCAACTAAAATAAGTGCTTGTTGTAAACCTGACAAAGATTCTTCTAGATTAGATCGTCGTGAATGATAGAGTGCTGTTTCTTCTTCAACTAAATCTCGCTCTTTAAGTACTTCACTCGGAAATTTTAAACTAGTTCCATTAACTTCTGCACGTAGTCGCGCTGCTGTTGCTTGTGATGCTAGTAGTAAGGATGCAGATTCACCAACATTTGATGCAAAGCGAGTTGGGTCAAGTTGAGCAAGTACCTGCCCTTCTTGTACGATTTGTCCTTCATGCACATAAAGCTTTGTTAAAATTCCACCTTCAAGAGACTGTACTACTTGCTCTTTAGAAGATGGAATAACTTTGCCAATTCCTGTTGAAACTTCTTCAAGTTTAAAAAGCCATGCCCAGATGAGTAATGACAAAAGACCAATACAAATAATCCAGATAAATAAGCTAGCTCTCGGTAATGCAGGTTCTAATTCTTTAGCCTTTACAGTATCACTTTTTATATATTTTCTAATCATGATGCTGTACTCGCTATATTGGTTTGAGTATTACCTAATACTTGCTCTTTAGGACCATCCATAACAATTTTTCCATCATGTACTACAATAATTCGATCCACCAACTCAAGTACTGCTCGACGATGCGTTGCAATGACCAAAGTTTTTTGTCCTAACCACCCCTTAAGGTTCTGAATTAGTTGTTTTTCAGAAACGTCATCTATTGCGGCTGTCGGCTCATCAAGCAATAGAATATTTGGTTGACGAAGTAATAATCGTGATAAAAGTAAAGCTTGACGCTGGCCACCAGAAAAACCAACACCACCTTCTAAAATTTGATGATCTAAACCTTCTTTCTTATCTAATACAAAGTTTAATGCCCCTGTGAGCTTGAGCACATTTAAAAGCTCTTGGTCAGTCGCCAAAGGTGAGCCTAATGTTAAATTTTCACGTACAGAACCAAAAAACAAATGTGCATTCTGATTGAGTAAGCCCATATCTCGACGTACATCAGTTGGATCAATTAACCCCAAGTCAACCCCATCTAAATTGATTTTCCCTTGAACAGGTTCTTGCATCCCTGATAGCAACTGTAATAGCGTTGATTTACCTGCACCATTACGACCTAAAATCGCAATTTTCTCACCCGCTTGAATTTCAAGTTTAGGAATGATGAGAGTAGGTTTTGCATCGTTTTCACTATATTTGAAGACAATATTATTAAGTTCATAATGTCCATTCAAAACAGGCCTATGAATTAAATGTGCATTTGGTGCTTGGTCAACAGGTTTCTTCATAAGCTCATCTAAACTTGTCTTAGCAACTTTAGCTTGTTGAAAACGCCCTAGAACTCCTGAAATCTGTGCAATTGGTCCAAGCATGCGCGATGATAAAATTGAACAAGCAACTAATGCACCTGTAGTCATTTCCCCTTTCATCACAGCAAAACATCCAACAAGGACGACAAGCGCAAAAGTAAGCCCTTGCACTTTCTGAGTCCACACCCCCACAATTCCAACTAATTTCCGCTGGCGCATTGAAATATCTGCAGCAGCTTCATTCATGTGATTCCATTGGTTCTGGAATCGAGATTCCGCTCGCAATAACTTAATATCTTCTATACCTTGAACAGCTTCCACCAGTGTTGCATTGCGAATAGCACCTTCGCGCATTCCTTCAGATGCTAATTTTGCCAATGGCTTTTGAATCAAAATTCCAGGAATGATCATTAAAGGTACAACCAAAACCATTACCCAAAACAGATTGCCACCGATCAGCCAAAAGATTGCCAAAAACAAAAAGAAGAAAGGCAAATCTGCAATCGCTGAAATGGTTGTAGAAGTGACTAATTCACGAACACCTTCCAATTCACGTATCTGAGAAATAAACGTACCTGTTGATTTAGATCGCTCTTTATTTTTAATTCTTAAGGCATGACCAAATACCTTATCTGAGATTTTTAGATCTGCACGTTTTCCAATAATGTCTGATAAATAAATACGTGCAACTCGTAAACAAAATTCAAATATTGCAGCAATGAGTACACCACCAGCCAATACCCATAAAGTTGGAACAGACTGTGCAGGGATCACTCGATCATAAACATTCATAGAAAATAGAATTGTCGCCAAGGCAAGGATATTGGCCATTAATGATGCAAACATCACATCCAAATAGCGCTTCCAATCTCTTAGTACAATCGTCCAAAACCAGTTCTGCTCATATGGTTTAATATATTCATCAATACGGACATCAGGAATTGATTTCTCAGGTCTTAAAATATAAACATTGTTCACATTTTCTTTTAATAGCTCTACAGTAAGTACCTGTGCTAATCCCTGATCACCACTGAACTGAATATTTGCATTCCCATTGACATCAAGTTGATTCAATACGCCAACTTGTCCATCTTGCATTTGAATTAGAAGTGGTAAACGCCACGGATTCAAAATATCTTCACTAAATTCAGTTTTTCTTAGACTCATCCCGATCTGACGGCTCACCAAACTCAAAATATCATCAAGTGACTGGCTCGGATTCCAATCGAGTTGCAAACGTAAACGCTCTTCAGATGGTTCGATACGATAATGTTTTGCAATTGCTAGAACGGCTTGAAGCCATGGCTGATAATTCATAGTTTTGCTCATGGTAAAATTTCAAACCCTTGAATAGAAATATTATTTAGTTGATAAAATGCTCTTGAAGCACCAGTAACATAGATATACTGAATGAGTGCCGCGTAAATATCATATCTAGCATTTTCAATTTCCTGTGCAGCAGCATGAATTGCTTGTTCAGAATTCAATAAATCCACCACTGTGCGTGTGCCTAATTTATATTGTTCTTGATACAGCTCTTTTGTCCGAGCCGTGGTTTCTTTTCTTAAAGCTAGAACTTCCATTTGCTTTTGCTTATTTTCGACTTGTACACGAATGAGCTGTACCTGATCCAAAACATCTAAATAAACTGTGTTAACTGCTGCTTTTGCTGCTTCTTCCGCATAATTAGCAGAACGGAGTTTTGATCGAGCTGCCCCGCCTTGGAAAAAGTTACTATTCGCTTCCAACATGACAGAGCTATAAAAACCATCATCTTCATTATTATTCGGGTTTTTTCCATTCAACGCTTGATTTAAGCTACCTTTAATATTAATTGTTGGATATGTACTTAGTTTTGTTTGCTCTTTTTGAAATTTAGCGACTTGCACTGATGCCTGAGCTGCTATCATCTTGGGAATTTGAGTAAAGTTTGGGTCATTGTATAAACCAGCATTACGAATGACCGTATCTGGAATATGCATCTTTACATGGGACACATCATAGCCCAGCAGCATTTGTAACTTTTGCTGATACTGCTTTAATTGCGTTTCTTGTATGAGTAAATTTGACTGCGCCGCTTCTAAATTTGACTGTGCCTGAATCGGATCTGCCTGACTACTAATACCCGCATTAGCCCGTAAATTGGCGATTTCCGCAATTCGAGCAATTCCTTTAATTTGTTGATTAGCAATGCGAACGATTTCTTGATAACGATTGATATTGACCATCGCATTCGCTGTTTGATATGCAATATCATCAATACTTTCTAATGCATTTGCTTGCTCTTGCAGCAACCTCGCTTCTTCTATATTGATATCGCTTTTAATTTTTCCAAAATCATATAAAACCTGTGTCGCTGATAAACTGTAAAGCTGTCTTCCCCGTTCGCCAGTCGTTAAATCAGCTGTACTAATACCACCAGAGATTTGAGGAAAATATTGTGCCCTCGCCGCATCAATGTTTGCACCTTGACCTGCAATAGCCGCAATACTCTGCGTAATTTCTGGTCGACGCTGTAGCGCTTGATGAATTGCATCAAAAAGTGTTAGCTCAGCTTCTGAGTTAATACTTATTTTTGCCATACCTTTAGGTTGCGGTTGAATACCACTCGATTGAATTATTGGCAATGTATCTAAACCTGCCTGCTCACCCCATGAGAATTTGCTCAGTTCTTGAATACTCACTTTATTCATATCAGCAGTTGCCGGCGAAAAAAACTGCTCAATATTTTCTTTTGCTGAGCCCAAATAATGTTTTGGTGCTGCTGCATAACTAGGCGTTATTGGCATATATAGTGGAAGAAACAGTACAAGCCATATCTTTGATATTCTAAAATTCATGATTTAAACATCTTGGTAAATTCATACCGTGTGAGTTTTCGAATGCTGTGTCATAGCATTAAATTGAGTACAGTAATTTGCAGCCATTTTCATTGCAAATTTTAATCTATCTTTGCCTAAAATGAACTCAAGATAAATTCAAATTTAAAATGAATGAAAGGAGCGTTATGTTTGACATAACGCTCCTTGTGAAGGATCAATCTAAAACCAATCCGCCACTTAGCGATTAGCCAATAATAATTTGGTTATTAATTAAATCCTGTAATTCCGATGCGGTCTTACCTTCAATAATTAACAAATCAGCCCAATCATGAGTTGTACCGCCATTTTCAGCAGCACCATCACGGTCGACTCTCAATACTGCTTTTCCGTCTACATCTTCAACCTTAATGTACTCAGAAATATTTGATTTATCATCAGCAAGTAAATCATTAAAGAAATCTGCCCCAAACTCAATTTTGTCATTGGCTGCATAATCAACCCATGTATCGGTTCCATTACCAGCTGTTGCATCGGCAGCATTTAACACATCAAAAACAATAGTGTCCTTACCAGGACCTGTGGAAATGATGTCATTACCTGAACCACCATAGATGCGATCATCTCCTGCACCAGCAATAATGATGTCATTACCTGAACCGCCATAAATGGTGTCATTACCACCTTTAGTTGCAGTATCAGTAGCATCAGCAGTGATAAATTTTTGGTAGTTGTCTTTTACGAAATCATAGATTTCCTGCTGGGTTGGTTCTGCGCCACCAGTCACGGTAGCTTTTAAATGCGCAATCAGTTTTGAGTAGCCTGAATACTTTGGATATTGCAGGGGATCTAGACCCGTAATCCAATCTGTATTCATGGCATCACCAAACAGAATATCGTTACCTGCGCCGCCTTTGACAATATCATTTCCAACATCAGCTGGAATAAAGTTTTCAGAACCGCCTATGAGATATGCAATCAGTTTATCTGCATCAGCAATGGCTTGTGCCGAACCATGATTATCTTTCGACCAATTAGGGATAATATTTCCATCTACATCAGTATTATCATAACGCGAAACAGCTTCTTGTACTCCAGTCGCATTACTTACCCCAACTGCGAAAACCTTACCTTTATTGGCTAGTTTGGCAAAATCAGCATCATATTTTGCCATATCTGAATTAGTTGGATTTTGGCCCGTACCATTATAGGTATTTGGTTTACCATCTGTCAGGAAATAAGTCTGATTTTCATAACTGGAATCAGCTTTAACTGATCCTTCTGCTAGTCCTGTTTCAGCCCCATCGAACCATTTTGAAGCCTTATCCCAACCGACGTTTGGATTCGTACCACCTGCTGCTTCTAATCCATCAATATAGTCAAAGATAGCTTTTAGATTATCTTTATTCACAACCCACGACTTATTGTAATCATTCCCCTTATATCCGGCACTAGAAAAGGATGCTAGCTGAAGGTTAATAATTCCATCATGTTCAACCATTTGCTGAATAAAAGCTTTTAAGCCTGCTTTTGCAATATCTAGGCGACTTAACTGTCCAGTAGCAGGATTATTATTACTATCTAGTGCATAATTCATACTACCAGACAAGTCCAACACTACAGAAACATTATAACTATGCCCTGCTTCAAAGTTAGTTTTTAGGCCTCCTGTGTCGCCAGCCAGTATATCATCACCCGCAGTTCCAATTAAATTATTGTCGTCATTTGAAGTAACTTCCGTAATTGGCTTTTTGGTATCCTCATTATCACTAACTGGTTTACCATTGTTATCAAATGAATCAGCTTTTACATTAATTTGATCTGTCAGACTTGTTAAATCCTCAGGTAATTGAACTTCATAGCTACCATCTGGCTTAACTACTGTCGTTACTGTTACTGGTTTTCCTGTTACTGGGTCATTAATTTGACTACCAGTATGATCTTTGAAGGTCAGAACAACATCACTGCCTACTGGCACATCAGTAGTTTGGCCTTTTACCACTCCATCTTCATTAATTTCGGTAATCTTAAGCGAACCATCAACGCGATCTAGACCACCTTGGTCTGGTGTACTTGGATCATTGTCATGATCAGTCTTGCCTTCAACCGCATCTGTTGCTGGACCTACAGGCTTACCATTACGGTCTGTTGTATTCGCCTCAACATCAACGGATGAACCGTCTGCAATTTCTGCTGGCACATCTGCTTTATAGCTACCGTCTGGCTGAACAATCGCTTCAACATCTTTCGATACTGGCTGGCCGTCTTTGTCAAAGCCTTCAACAGTAATAATTACTTTCTCGCCAGGCTTAACATCTTCGGTTGTACCCGTGATCTTACCTTTGTTGTCAACTTCAACCGTGATCTTGCCATCAACGCGATCTAGGCCGCCTTGGTCTGGTGTGCTTGGATCATTGTCATGATCAGTCTTGCCTTCAACCGCATCTGTTGCTGGACCTACAGGCTTACCATTACGGTCTGTTGTATTCGCCTCAACATCAACGGATGAACCGTCTGCAATTTCTGCTGGCACATCTGCTTTATAGCTACCGTCTGGCTGAACAATCGCTTCAACATCTTTCGATACTGGCTGGCCGTCTTTGTCAAAGCCTTCAACAGTAATAATTACTTTCTCGCCAGGCTTAACATCTTCGGTTGTACCCGTGATCTTACCTTTGTTGTCAACTTCAACCGTGATCTTGCCATCAACGCGATCTAGGCCTTCGCTTTCATCACCTGGAGTTGCTGGATCATCAGTTTTGCCTGTGCCCAATTTGTCTTCTGCAGTGATCGTATTGCCATTGCGATCAATAACTTCAGACTCAACAACTAAGTCACCATCTGCAAAATTTGGTGGCACATCCGTTACGTAATTGCCATCCTTATCAACTTTAACAATATCTTGATATTCAATATTATTCCCATCTTTATCTTTGCCGCTAATAGTAATTTTAACGTCAGTACCTTCAGGGATATTCTCTGTTTTACCTGTAACTGTACCATCTGTATTTACTTTAAGCGTATTAGTGCCATTCGGGATCGAATCTGTCTTATCCTTGTCATTGTGGTCAATAATCGCCGCAGCACCACCAACTACAGCAGCGCCGACCAACCAAGGTAACAATCCAACAAGTTTACTGCCTTCAACAGCAGGCAATAATGCTTCTAATCCTGGAATGCCTTTAAAACCCGATACGCCATCAAACCAATATAGAACACACCCATCTTCTTCAAAAACCAAATCTGAAGCGACATCGTCATATGTTATAAAAAAATTCTCAATAACAACAACTTCACCATTTTTTAACTTAAGCACTAAGTTATTGCCATCACGGATAAATTCATCGACGTCATCACGGCTCATTTTAGTATGAACAATAGAAGCTTCGGTTAATGTAATCTGTGTCGCATTTACTGTAGACTTATTTAATGAGTCTTTCTCAATTACAATAAAATTAGTCATATTTTTACCCAAAAAATTATATTCTTTTATCTTCTAAAACTTTAACTATTTAGTAATGCCTGTAATTTCGACAGTTACACGGCGGTCAGGCTGTAAACAAGCTTTGAGTTCTTCACGCTGTTTTACATCAAAACAACCATTCGTCACAGGCTGGCCTTTACCTGCGCTTGCAGTCGAAATAACATTCCCTGCCACACCATTTTGAACCAACAGGTTGCGTACTGTGTCTGCACGGTTTTGCCCCAATTGATTGTTATAGCTATCACTTCCCAAACGATCTGTGTGACCAACTAAATTAATGCGGCTTACAGAAACGAAGTTGTTATGAATTTGCGAAGCAACATTCAAGACCTCTTGACGCCCCTTTGGCAGTAAATCATTCAAGGAAGAACCGTTAAATTTAAATAAAGTGTCCGCAGCTAAATCCACTCGTATTATCTGTTCCTGAGCAGCAACCTGATGCTTCACCTCACAACTTAAAGGCTGACCATTATTGGAAATAAAAGGTTTACCGTCTGTATTGACAGAGAGTAAAAATTCATTGCTTGTTAGCTTTCCTACGTTTAAGTCAACATCACAACTTTGGCATGATTCTTCAGTACAGTTTTTTACTTTGAAATTATATGTTTCTGGTTTCAATGCATATTGAGCCGAATTATTTATATAAAAATTTCCAGCTTTAATACTGTCAATATAAAATTCAATCGGGCAATTTTGCTGTTCTGCTGTATCACCACCACACAGCTTCTCATCTCGCTTTAATACAATAGGTTGATTATTTTCTTGCGTTTTTTTCTGAAAACGTAAATCTGATGGCTTCGTATATGGGCTTGATGTGCAAGCCGCTACTCCCAATGAAACTACAACAGCTAAAAGTGACAATCTCAACATAACTACCCCTTGTGGACTTAGAACAATTTCAAGCACATTTTCTACACAAATATCTTTCCATGAATCTACTGAAAGATTATTATTGTGACGCAGTATACATTCCTAACATCTTTATATCAAAATAAATGTGTATTTTGAACATTTATTTTTTATGTGAACTGTATCACTTTATAGTTTTATTAGAAATACTCAACTAGATAGCCCTAATTAAACGAAGATTAAAAATCAAATATATCAACAAGATGCAACTAAATTCAAAAAGTTTCCACCTATTCACTTGATCAATATTGGTCGCCATAAAAAAGCTCATCAAATTTCTATTTTGATGAGCATTACAAAAATCATACGGTAATCCTCCCTAAAAATAATTGAGTTTAAAAGTAGAAAATCGAATAACCTTGATTTAAGGAGATTTTCTATGAAAACATCTAAGTATTCAGACAGCTTGATCATGAGTATCTTGAAGCAAGCTGAAGCAGGAACACCCATACCGAACTTGTGCCGCGAACATGGTATGAGCTCTGCTACATTCTACAAGTGGAAGTCCAAATATGGCGGCATGGATCTTTCAATGATGACGCGGCTTAAAGAACTTGAGGCTGAAAATGCCCGTTTAAAACGCATGTATGCTGATGAGCGGCTAAAGTCAGACATCTTGCAAGATGCACTTTTAAAAAAGTTTTAAGGCCTGTTCAGCGAAAGTCACTTGCTCAGCAAGCTACTGAGCAATTTAAGATTTCAATCAGCATGGCCTGCTTAATTTTTAAAGTCAGTCAAACGTGTTATCGCTATAAAGCTCGTTTAGATGAAGAGAATCAACAGATTGCCGAATGGTTGATTCAATTAACCAATGATCATAAAACATGGGGCTTCAAGCTTTGTTTCCTGTATTTGCGTAATGTTAAAAAATACAAATGGAACCACAAACGTGTCTATCGCATTTATAAGGAGCTTGAGCTTAATTTAAGAATCAAGCCTAATAAGCGGATTAAACGAGAACAGCCAGAAACCCTTGCAGTACCGACAGCTAAGAATGAATCATGGTCAATGGACTTTATGCATGATCAACTCAGTGATGGACGTAGTTATCGAGTTCACAACGTGATTGATGACTATAATCGCGAGTCATTGGATATATTGATTTACTTTTCATTGCCAGCAGAACGTGTACTGAGAGGACTTGATCAGCTCATTGAATGGCGAGGCAAACCTAAACGCATTAGAACCGACAACGGCCCAGAGTATATAAGTGAGCTGATGGAAAAGTGGTGTGATCAGCATGGTATTGAGCATGTATTTACTCAACCAGGCAATCCACAGCAAAATGCATATGTTGAGCGATTTAATCGTACAGTACGTTATGAGTGTCTAAATCAATATTTATTTCGAGATCTGAGCGAGGTGCAGGACTATACAACTGACTGGCAGTACTTTTATAATCATGAACGACCTCATATGTCAGTAAATGGTTGTCCACCTATTTTTAAACAATAACAAGGCTTTAGATTTTCTACCCATTAATTCAATTAAAAATGGGGGTATTACCGCTGTGTTAGCCGGATGCTTACAGAACTTTTAAGAAAGTCATATTTTGTTTGGAACACTATTTTAAATAAAGATACAATTAATTGTCTAATTTTATAGGCTTTGTTGCATAAATATGTAAGCATCTGATTTAAATAGATTTAATTTTAGATCAAAAAACAATCAAACTTTTAAAATCATATAGTTATGAAATCTTTGTGTAACAAAGCCATTTCTTCATTGTGTGCCTTCCAATTGCGAGTTGAAAAAGTCTAATGATTTTACGAATACACCTAACTTTTTCAACTAACTACAAATGTGTCGCACTTATGATTTGAGTTTGCGTTTATTGAATGGTGTGTAATGTCTAGAGAATTTAATAATCCTGATACTTTATTTATTCTTGATTTTTTAGGTAAACAAACTGATTTAAAAGTTGTTTTGGATACAGTTTCAAAGTGGTTGGAAGGTTTAATTCCTGGATCAATGGTAACTATTATGTTTTTCTCAGAGAATGAAAAACATTTAAATTTGATCAGTGGAGGACAATATTTTACTTCAGCATATCGTAATGCATTAACAAATTTAAAGATTGGGCCATATGTTGGTGCATGTGGAGCAGCAGCCTATTATCGTAAAATCGTTATTTGTGAAGATATTTTTACTCATCCTAACTGGATAAGCTATCAAAAATTTCTTATTGAAGAAAATATTTCTGCTTGTTGGTCTGTTCCTATAATTAGTGCTGAAGGTACTTTATATGGAACTTTTGCAACTTATTATCGAAAACCGAAGAGCCCAACAGATGATGAGATTAAAATGCTTAATCATGCGGCATACCTGACTGCTTTAGGGATCGATCTATATTATGAGCGTCAGCATAAAAATGCTATGAATGATAAATATCATTCTTTTTTTGATCATCATCCTGATACGGTATATGAATTGGATTTACATGGAAATATTAACCAATTAAATATAACATCAAAAAAGATTAATGGATTTGAGATAGAGCAGATTGTAGGACTACACTATTTAAATTTTATTCATCTTCAATATCAAAAAATAACAGAAGAAGCTTTTAAAAAAGCTACAGAAGGTCATATTCAACGTCTAGAAATACAGGTTTATGACGTTAGAGAGGAAAAATATTGGGCAGATCTCACCTTTTTACCATTATTTCAAAATAGAAAAATTGTAGGTGTATTTGCAATTGTAAAAAATATTACAGACCGATATAAAACAGAAGAGCATTTACAATTATTAAAACGGGGATTAGATGCAAGTCCTAATGGTATTGTAATTACTGATGCTACTTCAAATCATCAAATTGTATACATTAATCCTGCTTTTCTAAAATTAACCGGATATTCCGAGAAAGAAATTCTAGGTCGTAATTGTCGCTTTCTACAAGGAGAAGATACCGATATTAATGCAGTTCAGGAAATTCACCAAGCGCTTAAAGATAAGCGAGAAGTTCAAATTACCTTAAAAAACTATAGGAAAGATGGCGCCTGGTTCTGGAATCAACTTACTCTTAGCCCAGTATGGAATCAAAATAATGAATGTACTCATTTTATTGGAACCCAGCAAGATGTAACCCAGAAACGTATAGATGAAGAATATATAAATTATCAGCATACTCATGACAGTCTAACTGAATTAGTTAACCGTCAAGTTTTTGAAGAGTTATTGGACCTTGCCTTTTACAAAAAGGGTGGAATGAACAATACATTAGCGGTTTTATATATTGATTTAGATGACTTCCGTACAATAAATAAAGATCTCGGATATGCTGAAGGAGATCAATTAATTAAGCTGGTCAGTCAGCGTCTACGGACTATTTTGCAAGAAGATGATGTTCTATCACGTTTTGCCGCTGATGGCTTTGCTCTATTATTAAACAAAGAATATACTCAGGAAAAAGTAACTCAAACAGTAGAAGGCATCTTAAAAATTTTAGCTTTACCTTTTAATATAAAAGGGCATCATATTCGTCTTAGCGCTAGTATTGGTATTGCGACTGATACAGAGGAAGTCGAAAATTTTAGAGAGTTATTGCATCATGCAATTCATGCAATGTATGAAGCCAAAAATGAAGGCCGTAGCACTTGGCACTGGTATACAAGTGGCAGAAATACGGTTCACAAAGTGAATGACATCCAGTTACGCCATGAACTCATTATGGCCTTGGAAGATGAGCAATTTAAATTATTTTATCAACCTATCGTTGATAGTTTAACTAATAAGATTGTAGGCGTTGAAGCACTTATTCGATGGTTCCATCCTGAGCGTGGTTTAATTTCTCCATTGTCTTTCATACCTTTAGCCGAACGTACTGGACAAATTTCAGCAATAGGAAATTGGGCATTAAATCAGGCATGCAAAGATATTACTGAGCTTAATAAGAATAGACCAGATCAACTTAGCGTGGCTGTAAATATATCTCCTATACAATTTAAACGTACTAATTTTTTGGCTGAGTTAAGGAATACCCTACTAACAAATAACTTTGATGCTAAGTTATTGAAGATAGAAGTAACAGAAGGGATGTTACTGATGGGTATTGAAAGATCGGTTGAAATTTTAAAAGCTATACGAGCACTTGGAATCAAAGTAGCAATCGATGATTTTGGTACGGGCTATTCCAGCCTGAGTTACCTCCGTCAACTGCCTATTGATCAAATTAAGTTAGATCGTAGTTTTATTCAACATTTGCCAGAACATAAAAATGATGCGGCAATTGTTATAGCAATTACTCAAATGGCAAAAACATTAAACTTAGAAGTCGTGGCTGAAGGTGTTGAAACAGAAGAACAAGCTAAGTTTTTAACAGAGAGCCAATGCAATTACTTGCAAGGCTATTATTTTTCTAAGCCCGTTTCTATAGAAGATTTAAAAGTTATTTTAGATGACTTTATTGTATAAATACCTGAAAGGATGAGTTCCCCTCTAAATGGCCTACCTTAAATAAAAACGTCTCTGACAAACCCAGTACGGTTCACACGATGAGAATTAAAGTTTCTATCGGTCCTATTTAATGGCATTTTGCCACTTTTTAGGTTTAATCCTAATCAAAATAGTGAGTAATTATGATCCCTTCTTATGAAAACTTTAAAGATTTTAAAGATGCTGGTGAAAAAATTTTAGAGTATTTACATAATCACTTAGGCTTTGCTTTATGGATGATTACTCGTACTGAAAGTAATGATTGGATAGTTTTGCAAGCTAAAGATCATGGATATGGAGTACAGGCAGGACAGGTTTTCAATTGGGCTGACTCATACTGCTCTAAGATGGTATTAGATAAAGGGCCACGCATAGCACCTGATTCGAAAAAGATTCCACTGTATGTAGAAGCAGGCATCAACAAACTGGTCGATATAAACGCCTATATTGGGCAACCTTTATTCAATGAGGATGGTTCTATTTTCGGCACATTATGTGCTATTGATCCATCAGTACAGCCTCAAAGTATAGAACAATATAGTGATCTATTAGAGCTATTCAGTTTATTACTTAGTCGAATTTTACAAAATGAACTTAAAATTAATGAACAAAAAAGAGTTAGTGAAAAGCTTGAAATGGATTCATTAACCGATCATTTAACGGGTGTTTTTAATCGTCGTGCTTGGGATACATTTTTGGATTTGGAGGAAGATCGATGTAAAACGTACGGACATCCAACCACAGTGATTATTATAGATTTAAATGACTTAAAAGCTATAAACGATAAATTTGGTCATTCGGCTGGAGACCAAATGATCCAAAAAACGGCCCAAATTTTAAAGAAAAATGTACGCTCCAATGATTTAGTCGCGCGTTTAGGAGGAGATGAGTTTGGCATTCTAAATATTGAAACGACTTTAGAAAATACTCAGAAATTGGTGAATCGGCTTTTAAAGTCCTTACAAAATGCTGGAATTAATGCTGCTGTTGGTGTTGCGGCACGTGAACCAAGTAAAAATTTACGAATGGCAGTAATTGAAGCAGATGAAAAAATGTATCAGCATAAACGTCAAATTAAAGTCATCATTTGATTGATCCATATGAACAGGATGTTTGAGGATCTTAAGGCTTTGTTGCACAAAGATTTCATAACTATATGATTTTAAAAGTTTTGATTATTTTTTGATCCAAAATTAAATTTATTTAAATCAGATGCTTACATATTTATGCAACAAAGCCGGTACAAATACAGCTAGAACAACTACCTGAACGACATTGATATAACAACGGGATATCGTTTTCTAGGGCAGCATCAAGGATACTCGTATTGGGCTGAACTTGAAATTCTTTGGTTACACCATCTGAGAAGTTCAAGGTAACTTTATGCATGATAGAATTGCGGTCAGAACGATTGGCTTCGCTTTCAGTATGGGATGCATCAACCATGTTGTTATGACTCTGGCTATCTTCAAGAAGATTAGGGTTATGAACACATTCATCCATGAGCGTAATTCCTATTTAGTTTGCTTTTCACTCCCCATATAGTGGAAAAATTTTATCCTCAAGCGCGCTCCATCTAGTGCCTTTTTTATCCCAAAAATGCATAAATCAATTTAATTTAGATACTTTTGTATGAAAAACAGCTCAAGCTATTACTGATGGCTTTTTTGTGACCCAAAAAAAATCCACCCGAAGGTGGATCTCTAGGAAGTTCTATTTGTTCGAATATATTTTCAATATTGCGCTTTGATAGAAATACATAGTCTTAATCACGTATTGGCTAAATGAGCCTTTAGCTTCATTTCCTACAGTGCTACCAACTTGTGCAGACTTTACCATTGGAAGAATAAGCAACAAACAGATTGTTCCTATCATAAAAATACGGCTCAACTTTGGACTGTTACTGAAGAAAATCAGTGAGATCAAAGACAAGATATTTAGGATCAGGAAGAAAATCGAAAATGATAGCGCCACCATAGGCATCACAATCGCTTTATAAGCTCTTTTGGCATCAATTTCTTGACCCATGAAGATACGTTCAGCCTTTGGCTCAACTTGCCCTAGTTCAGGAATAAAATGGCGATATGCATCATATGTTTTGAACAATTTATTCGGCATACTTTGAATGAACTCAGCTTTCATTTCAGGCTGGTTAGGCTTGAAAACGACATTCTGTTTTGTAGTGTTGAAGATGTGTGATTTAACCGCTGCGTTATTGAAGAACTGGTCTTGAGTCATTAATGGTGGAATATAAACACCTGGTCCAAAGTTTAGGATCTCTGTATTCCATTTTTCTTGAATCTTTTGGCGTTTAGTTTGAATGATGAAACGGTGACCCCCTTTCTTTTCTTCAGCAAGTACATCATTCATCGCACTTTTGTATTGGTTCGAATACGATTCATAAGTACCAAATATCGTGATGAGTTCTTGATTCATTGGATCAGAAACATACTGTTTGTATAGCTTTGGATCTTCGATCAAGCATTCAGTAAATTTCATGACCGCTTGTTTGTATCCATCTTCAGCAAATGGCTTCGATAATTGAATATATGGGAAGAATGCTTTATCAAGCGCCGTGGTCACACCAAAACTATTCGGCGTTTTCACACATTGAGAAGCAACAGAAAAATAATGGTCACGTAGAATACTTTCTTTACGAGCAACATGATCAGCATCCATTTCTGGATTAATTATAACGTGATGCCCTTCTAATTTAGCTTTGGCACGAACCTTAAATTCCCACCACTTTAACCCGGCATATTCCGTTGCTCTATAGTCATCATAGAACGGAACAATCGTACCACTGGCTTGACTGATCAAAAGCGCTTTGCCCTGTTGTTCTTCACTGGAACTATCAACAATCCAATCAATGACTTGATTCTGAACAAAGAACGAAACCCCAATACAAACCAAGCCCAGTGCAATAAATGCCAAAACGAATTGCCATAGTTTGGTGAATAGTGGCAAAGCGAATTTTAATAGGATTAAACAGAGTCCAATGCCAGTGAAGGTCTTGCCCATTTGCTCGATTTGTTGAATTTCGAGCTTTGATGTCATCGTAGACATTTGATCAAAGATGAGGAGGTTAAAAAACACTTCCAAACATAGGTAGCCAATGGATAATGCAAAAAATAGAAAGATGCAGATTTTTTGCTGCATGGTCGCAGTCTTTAACAGATTTATCATGTGAAATAATTAGAAAATTAGTTAAAAAGTAACCCAAATATTGTGTTGCAACTTTGCTTAAAATGTAAGCTAGTACTTTATTATACGAGCCTGTAAATAATTTTGTGTAATTGCTTTTCATAAATTAAAGGTGATCACTTAGGCGGTCACCAAATTCAATAATAAAGCGGCTCATAGCTAAACGCCAGTCGCGAATAGGCATATTCCACTTTTGAGCTTGTCATATCGAGTAGCTATTCCTCTAAATTGCTTTGGCTCTAGACTAGCAGATTTACACTTAATTTTACCTAATGAGGCTCCACAACTCTGTTGCTAACTCATTAGGCTCCCTCATCCAACGCCATTCAGTTTCTTTAAGATGATAATCAAAGTACTCTTTTGATATACCGTTGAACTTTGCTAGCCTTCTTTTACAAAAGCTCCCGCTAGCCAATGATTCACTATTCTTATATAGGTTGAGTGAGTCATCTTGAACCGTACCGGGTTTGTCGGAGACTCAATATTCTGAGAGACTATTCCGATGAAAAAACCAAACTATACCCCCGAAATTAGAGAAAGAGCGGTTCAATTACTAATTGAATCTGAAAAAGATTATCCTTCTACTTGGGCAGCAATCACAGCTATTGCTCCTAAAATCGGTTGTACTCCTGAAACATTGCGTGTTTGGTATTTAAAGCATATGGATCAACTAAATCCTGCCAAAGTACAACAGATATCTGACCAAGAAAAAATGAAGCAAATGGAACGTGAAATTAAAGAATTAAAGCGTGCCAATGAAATTCTACGCAAAGCAGCCGCTTTTTTCGCCCAGGCGGAGCTCGACCGCCCTCACAAATAATGGTGGATTTTATCCATAATAAAGAGCTGTACGGAGTCGAGGCGATTTGTAGAATTTTACCGATCGCCCCTTCAACCTATTATCGGACTCTAGATCTCTGTGATGAGAAGCATTGCACGATCGAGGCATGCCAAAGAATGTGATTCATCATTCCGATAGAAGTGTTCAATATCTTTCTATTCGCTATACCAATCGTTTTGAAGCAGCAAATTTACGAGCATCAGTCGGTACAACGGGTGATTCATACGATAATGCTTTGGCTGAAACGGTGAATGGCTTATACAAAACAGAGGTGATTGAATATCTAAAAGCAGATTGGCAAGGTTTAGCACATGTACAACTTGCGACACTAAATTGGGTAGATTGGTTCAATAAAGAGCGTGTACATAGTGCACTAGGTTATGTATCGCCTTTTGAGTTTGAAGCAATGTACTATGATAAGGTTAACACGTTAGGTCAGGTGGCCTAACTTAAATAAAAAAGTCTCCGACTAACCCAGTACGGTTCAGTGCACGGTAGGGCTTACATACGCGAGGACGAAAGCTGTATTTCTTGGCGCAGTCGAGCAGTTTGGGATTCCATTTATGCTGCCCCTCCTGATAGGCATCCCGTTCAATCATGATCGTTTTAGCGTTATCAAACAGGATTTCTTGAGGTACTCCTGCAAAGAACTGAAATGCATTTTCTAGACCATCGATCCATGCATCGGTACGTTCATGATCATAAAATTTCACGAAAGTCGCTCTGGAATACCCTAATGTTGCGACAAAGGCTTTTAAAGTCGTGTTGTTGCGTCGAATTGTCGTGAAATCTACCTGCATTTGTTGGCCAGGTTGGGTTTGAAAACGAATGATCGGTTCCGGTTGAGCAGCTGGTTTTAATGTTGCAAGATATTCCCTCAAGATCCTGATCTTTCCTGGATATCCCAACCCTAAAATTTCCTGGTAGAGCACAACAGCAGGAATCCATTCAGGATGAGCTGCGTTTACACGTTGGAGTAAATAGGCTTTATATGGGTCAAGGATACTTATTCTAGGCTGTATACGCTGATACTGAGGTGTGGTGTTTTGCCGTAAATATTTACGTACGGTATTTCTGGACACCCCCAGTTCACGAGTAATAGCTTTAATAGATTTACCTTGCTGATGAAGTATTTGGATTGTCACTGCTTGCTCCAAAGTTAACATGTTGAGCAGTCCAAAATGACCGCTATATTAACCAAGGGGGGGCAGTTTTTAAATGCCATTAGGGGGTCATTTTTACACTGCCGCTAACAATGGTGACCGGCGCTTGATCGGCATGCAGCACCTGCTGTTGCAGCACCACCTCTTTTAAAGCATTGGCCAAAGGTTCCAGTTCCACACCGCAGCGACCAATCCAGTCAGATAAGGTCTTTCTCTTGTTTCTAGAAAGACCATGCTATCAGACCATATTAGAACTTTACTAAGTCACCTTTTAATGCCACCCCTGCTAATGCCGTACCTTTCGCACATTGGTAAGTCGTGGTGCTACGTGTTTCATTGGACTTATAGAAACTCACCAGATTGGTCACCGCATTGGCGCCTTTGGCTTTGGCTGTATTTTGAAATTGAATCAATGCCGAACGAAGTACATGATCACATGAACTTTCCGCAGATTTGGCAAAACCATTGGTCTTTTTATTGGTCACTAAGCCTTTTTCAATCACCTTACCGCCCGACTTGGTTCCCGCCAAATAAAATTTTACTGAACCATCCAAAACCCCATCAGCAACAGCACGGCTTACAGCTTCTTGGAAATTGAAATCATGCATTTGGTCAGCTGCATGTGCTGATGTAAATGCAGCTAGCCCCAGAATAGCTGTGAAGCCAAATTGCTTAATATTCATAGTAATTGCTCTCTTATTTAATTTAACGTTTTTGAAAGTTGTGTAAATACCGAATTATCTAAACGTGCCTTCCATGCCATCGCATTTTTATGAATTTTATTACCACGTTGATCGAGATTACGGCTACCTGTAATTTGTGAACTGACTTGATTACCTGAGATGAGATAGGTTACTTGTAAATAATGGCTACGACGGGTTAAACCCGCAACTACCTTTGTCTGATCTGCCTGTTCAACTACCCAACCAGTGCGCGCATTTTGCCCAACACCAAGTCGAATATTGTTCACAATATCAGCCGCAGTCGCATATTTTGCTGTCATTAATTGCCGCTGCGGATAATCAGAAATTTTTACAGTACTACAAGCTGTTAATCCCAGCATACTCACTGCTGATAAGATATATAGTGTTTTTTTAAACCCCATTTTTTACCCTCTGTTTCAGTTATGGTCTATATTATTTTTGAAAATTAATGATGTATTAATGCCACCAAAGGCAAAATTATTCGTCATAATAATTTTTGCTGACATCGGGCGAATATCACCACAAATATAATCTAATTCCGCACACGCAGGGTCAATGTTATCTAAGTTTAAAGTTGGCACGAATTGATTACGTTGCATCATTTCAATGCTGAGCCATGCTTCAATTGCACCACATGCACCTAAAGTATGACCAAAATAGCTTTTTAATGAACTGATTGGCTTTTGACCCAATATACGCACAGTTGCTTGTGATTCAGCAATATCACCCTGATCAGTCGAAGTGCCATGTGCATTAACATAATCAATATCCGCAGCAGTAAGCTGTGCATCTTTCAGTGCCAATTGCATACAGCGTCCCATCATCTCAGAATCAGGTCGCGTCACATGCTGACCATCAGTATTGCTACCATAACCGATGATCTCAGCATAAATAGTCGCTCCACGTGCTTGAGCATGTTCATATTCTTCTAAAATCAAACAGCCTGCACCTTCACCAACAACCAAACCATCCCGATTTGCATCAAAGGGACGCGGAGTTTTCTCTGGATGATCATTTTGAACGCTGGTCGCTAACAGTACATCAAACACAGCTGAACCCGCAGCGCTGAGCTCTTCTGCTCCACCTGCAATCATCACAGTTTGCTTGCCGTATTTAATCGCTTCATAAGCTTGTCCAATGGCCATCGAACCGGAAGTACACGCACTTGAGGTCGGCAGCGTTAAACCTTTTAGCCCAAAATACACCGTCATATTGACCGCGCTGGTATGTGACATCATACGAATGTAGGTCGTGGCATTGAGTTGACTCATATTATGCTCAAGCAACATGGTACCAAACTCACGCACAGCATCCACACTGCCCGCAGAAGAACCAAAAGCCACGCCTGCATCGCCACTTTTCAAGATATCAGCATGGAGTAAACCTGCGTCTTCCAATGCTTTTTCAGCACATACCGTGGACATTAAGGCAACACGCCCCATACCACGAGTAACTTTACGGTTAAAATGCTTCGGTACAGTAAATGACTCAACTGGGCCAGCTAATTTACTACGTAAATCAGGATAGATCTCCCAATCGGGCATATAGCGAATGCCACTTTTACCGAGTGTAAATTGCTCAAAAATTTGCTCTGCGGTTTCACCCAAAGAGGTAATCCCAGACATGCCTGTTACAACAACACGTTTCATTAGATCAGGCCTCCATTAATTGAAAGCACTTGGCGGGTGATATAACTGGCATCATCACTACATAAAAACTTTACCGCTTTAGCGACTTCTTCCACCTGCCCCATACGTTGCATCGGAATCATTTTCAAGGCATGTTCTTTGACTTCCTCTGTGACCATTTCGGTTTCTATCAAGCCCGGAGCCACACAGTTCACCGTAATTTTGCGTTTTGCCAACTCTAGTGCCAATGCTTTGGTCGCACCAATTAAGCCTGCTTTGGCAGCACTATAATTGACCTGACCACGGTTCCCCATAATTCCAGACACTGAAGATAATGTCACAATACGTCCACCCTTTTTCAAGCGGATCATTGGCATCATCAATGGTTTCAACACATTATAAAAACCGTTCAGAGAGGTCGAGACCACATCATCCCAGTCTTCATCAGTCAGTGCGGGGAAAGCACCATCACGGGTTAATCCTGCATTCAGCACTGCACCGTAAAAAGGACCATGCTGTGCTATATCTTGCTCTAAAATAGCGGCAATTTTTTCACGCTCATTCACATCGAACATCAGTACATGACTGGCCTGTCCAAGCGCTTGAATTTCCTGAGCCACCGCTTCGGCCTCAGACTGTCTTGAACGGGCATGGACCGTGACATCAAAGCCTGCCTTTGCCAACTCCAAAGCAATCGCTTTACCTATCCCACGACTCGAACCCGTGACTAAAATTCTTCTGTTCACACTAATCTTCCGATGATTTCATTCATATTTTCAGGCTCAAATACGCTCAACATGGCGCTGAACCGATGTTCTTGATATTCAATTTCACAATGAAACTGCCCCAAACCCTCGTGCAGATAACTTTGTTCTACTCGAATCCGCACGGTTGTGCCCAAACTAAAATAGGCACAAGGCAACTGCATTTTACGCGTTCCCAATAAAAAGCCAATTTTCGGTGGCAAGCCCTGAGTTTTTCCTTTATAACCGGCATAGACGCTAATGGTCTGCGCCATCAACTCAATGCTGCTCCAGGTGGGCAAGCCTTCTGGCTCACAAAACATCAAATCAGGTGTGATGTGAAGTTCTGCAATAGCAAATTCATCATTGGCTTCAATCAAATGGCTCACGAAAACCATCGGTTTTGCATGTGGAATAAACTGTACTGCATCCATCATGGTAAAGCCTTCCCAAAAATTAAACTGATATTACTGCCACCAAAAGCAAAAGAATTACTCATCGCATAGCGAATCGGTGCAGCTAAATGCGGTGTAAGCACATAGTTTTGCCCAGCCAAAGCATCGTCCAATTCATCTGCATGATGTAGCGGTAACCAGGATTGATCTAATAAAACCTGTTGGCAAATAAAAGCTTCGATTGCACCCGCGGCCCCTAGACAATGTCCTGTTTTATGTTTGGTGCTGCTTATGGCCACAACTGTATCTGAGAAAACGGTCTGTACCGCTTTAATTTCCATCGCATCATTTTGCGGTGTAGAAGTGCCATGTAAGTTCAAATATCCAATATCGCCTGCTTCAAGCTGTGCAGCGTCTAAAGCTTTTTGCATCGCCTCCGCAGCCCCTATTCCTTCTGGATGCGGTGCTGAAATATGCCATGCATCCATTGACTCGCCACTCGACAACAACATCACGGGGGCAGGCGCTTTGGACAGTAAAAACAATCCTGCCGCTTCACCAATATTAATGCCGTCACGGTTGGCTCCACAGGGCTGACAAATTCCGTTCGATAAGCTTTCTAAACTATCAAAACCATTTAAGGTTAGCTTGCATAAGGTGTCAACTCCACCTACTAAGACAGCATCAGCCAGATCTGCATTCAGCAGACGTTGCCCCGCCGCCAGTGCTTTAGCTGCCGAGGAGCAAGCGGTAGAAATGGTATAGGCTGGCCCTTCCCAGCCCAAATACTGTTGTAAGGCTTCCGCTAAACTGCCCATTTCTTGTTTTTGGTGCTGTACAGACTGCGGTACAGACTGTTGAAACTGGACTTTTAAGACAGACTCATTATCCGCGATGCCTGAGGTTGAAGTACCGACAATCACAGCAAGACGTTGTTTAGCAAACTGTGCTGTATAAGCATGAATTTCAGTTTCAATTTGCGCCAGAGCCGTCAGCGCAAAGCGTAGATTCCGTGAGTCTACACCGTTCAAGCTTTCAGGCACTGCTTGAACTAAGGTTTGATCACATGCACCGACCCAGACCGAACGCCCCGCAATCAGATCTCCTCGTTGCGATAGGGTATTTTCAGGGTTGGTCAAGGCATGTTGAAGCTCAGCGGCATTTTGTCCCAAAGCCGACAGCGCCGCACTGAACTGAATACCCACGGCTGAAACATGCTGTAGATTTTTAGTCATGATGGTCACCTTGATCATCTTCTAAAGTATTGCTCACCGTGCTGATCATCATTTGATAAGGCACTTGCAAATTATCCAGTTTAATTGCTCCTTCATTTTGCTGAATTTTCAACACGGGTTGCTGCTGTATATAAATGGTATCGTCTTTCTGCACGACCGCATTTTGAGCTGTATGTAAGGCAGCAAAATTTGGATATGTGGCATAGAGAATATCACGCACTACATAATCAAAAGGTAATCTTTTCATTGGATCAATGAGCTGTTCAGCTTCGACCTTTTGACCATCAAAACTGAGCTTAAACAACTGCTGTCCTGTGAGGCTCAGTGCCAACATGTCAAGCGACTGCCCCCGTTGTTGCTGATACAGTAAAAAGCTGAAACTCTGGGTTTTCCACTGTACTTCGATTTGATCTTGACGTTGATAATTTTGCGCAACCCACAGTGGGGTCGCGAGCCCCAGCGCCTTGGGAATCAAGCTTTGGCAGGCACTACAAAGCAGAGCACTGGCTAAAACCCAACTGACAGTTTTAAAACGCAGCTCAAGTTTCATCAGTTAGCGACTCTTTTTGCGGTTGTTCTTCTCGGCAATATTCGGCCAAAGTGCTCAAGCGTTGCTTGGCATTACGATGGATCGGGTTGCTTGCATCCCACGCATAACCTGCTAGCAAGGAAGCAATCATACGGCGGATTTTTTCATCCTGTTGAGTCGAAAATACCACATCCTGAAACTCACCTGAATACCATGATTCGACATAGGCACGGAACACTTGAATGCCTTTACGTAGCGGTTTTTCATATTGCTCCATCCAGTTTACCTTCTGACCTTGCAACACTTGCTCGACCAATGGCACAGCTAGACTAGACGATTTTAAGGCAATGGTTACCCCTGAAGAAAAGACAGGATCGAGGAACTCACCGGCATTGCCCAGTAACGCGTAGTTTTCAGATGCCAAATGTTTAACATCGGCAGAGTAGCCCACCAAAGTACGTACAGGAGTATCATGCTTAGCATGGCGCAATAAATGCGACAAACTGACATCATCGGCCAAAATACGTTTCTGTAAGGCTTCTAAATCATAATCTACACTGCCGTCATAGCCGTATTTTTCAAAAAAATCTTGCTCCGCCACAATACCAAATGAAGAACGCCCATCGGCAAAGGGAATCAGCCAATACCACGCACGGTGGTCTTTTTCATGCACGGTAATTAAAATTTTCTCGCGGTCAAACTCAGGATCATCCAACAAACCATCTTCAATATGGGTAAAGACCGCACGGCGCACTGGAAAGTCCGATGGACTTTCTAAGTCGAGAAACTTCGGCAAAATTCGGCCAAAACCACTGGCATCCAATAGAAATTTGCCTTGAATTTGGTAGTTGTTGCCTTGCTCACCTTTCACCGTCAAAATCGGTTGTGTAGATGCCACATCGACCGCCAAAACTTCATGACCAAAACGGATATCTGCGCCCATTTTTTCGGCTTGCTGTGCCAAAAGCTGGTCAAAGTTGGCACGTCTTACCTGCCATGTAGTGCCTGGACCTTCGCTAAACTTTTGAGTAAAGTCATAAAAACTGCGCTGCTTACCTCTTAAAAAAGCCGCGCCATTTTTAAACTGAAAGGCATATTCATCGGCATGTGCGCGAACGGTCTCCAACAAACCCGCTTCTTCCAAAAACACCATACACTGCGGCAATAAAGATTCACCAATGGAAAACCTCGGAAAATATTGCTTTTCGATGACCGTGACTTGGTAACCTTTTTGACGCAGCAAAGCTGCAGCCGAGCTGCCTGATGGTCCCGCCCCAATAATTAAAACATCTGTCTGTTGCTTGGTGCTCATTGCACTGTACCCTTTGACTCAGCTCTTTGGCTGATATTGTTGAACCACCACATGTTTCACATCGGAGGATGTAAAAAGTGTGGCATAAATAAATGAAAAAATAACGCCCAGCAACACTGTTAAGCCAAAACTGTGAATGGCATAAGTATGACTAAAGGACAGCAAACCAAAACCAAAGAACGTCGACATCATGCACAGAAACAAAGCCATACCCACCACTTGTGGATGATCATGTCCATGGCGGTAGAAAATCGCATAATCCACCCCAATTCCAATGATCAGGAAGGTACCCATAATGCTGAATAAATTAATCTCGACACCCAGCCATGCGTGAATCGCAAACGTGGTCATTAAGGCCATGCTGACAGGCAACACCAAAGGCAGAATGGATTTTTTGCCATACAGTGCCCCTAAGCCAATGGCTAAAATCAGCAAAGCGCTGAGTAATAGCCACTGTGCCTGCTCACGGTGTTGTTTAAACAATTCAGACAGTTGATGAACGGGGCGTAACAGTTGTACATCCGCATTTTCAAGCTGTTGCACGGCTTTGACGTCATGCACATTTTGCAGCATCACCAAACGTTGTGTCGGACTCATCTGCAAAAAATGCAGAGGATGATCTTTAAAGACCGCTTCGGTCAATAACGGTTGGTCTTTTAAATGCGCTTGCCAGTTTAAAATATCCGCTGCGTTGAGCTGCAACGCTTGCGCATATTCCACTAAAGCCGGCTGAGGAATCGCCTGTAACATTTCAACATTCTTTTTTTGCTGCTCAAGCGATGGAATCCACTGCCCTAAAGCTTGTACAGCATCCAACTTGCCAGCCTGTTGCAAGGACGCAAGCTCTGCCAGTAGTTGCTGTTCGCACTGCTCCAACTCTGCTGAGCTTCTGCCCTGTACCACAAAGTATTCGCTGCTTTGCTGCTGCATAAAACGTGAACGAATATATTGATCTTCCTGCTTTAAAGTGGCATCCATACTTTGTAAATTACGGATGTCATCATTGCTTTTCAGCAAGGTGAGACTACTACCCGTCACCAGTACAATCAATGCAATCATGCCATAACGTAGCTTGTTGTGGCTCTGCACATAACTACGCGCTTTGCCAATAAAGCCCAGTGCACGTATCGCAGGTTCCGCATTCAGCGCAGGCAAACGTGGCAGCAGTAAAATACTGGTCACCCATGCGGCACTCAGTCCAACCATAGAAAAGACTGCAATCTGTTTAAAGCCCGGAAATGGGGTAAAACTAAGCACCACATAGGCCAATAGCGTGGTCATTAACCCCACAAATAGACTCGGCAATAACGGCTTTAGAACAGTAAATCCATCGATCTGTCGGTGCTGAGACTGCATGGCCATGAAGTAAAATGAAAAATCGACACAGACCCCAATCAGACTGGCACCAAAGACCAGTGTCATCAGGTGAATTTCGCCAAAAACCCAATAGGTCACAGCAAAGGCCACCAAGCTGCCTGTGCCGACTGCAACCATTTCCGTCAGCATGGGTCGTATCGAACGGAAGCCAAACCAGACTAGAAGCAAAATCCCGATGGTCGAACCCACTCCAATGGTGGAAATTTCCTCTTTGGCAGAGTTAGTGCCGAACTGTGCAAACAGCAGCGTACCTGTCCAGTGCGGTTTGACCTGCAACTGGTTGAGTTGCTGATTGATATTTTGGATAAATGCAGCGGTCTGCTCTTGGTAGGCAATGTTATAGGGGCTGTTATTGAGCTGAAGTACCATCAGGCGCGAGATGCCCTGCTCATCACGAATCGTGGCAAAGCCCTGCTCTAAATTGATATCGGCATTGCTTTGTAAAGCACCTAACCCCACTGCATAGCGCGGAAACAACAGCAAAGGATCTTGCTTGAGCATTTCAGCCGTAATCGGCATGCCCGGACTCATCAGTTGTAATAAGCCCTGCTCCATCAACGCAGCATAGTCCTGCCCCTGCACAAGCTGCTGATCAGTCTTGGATAATAGCCCTGCTTTGTGCTGATACAGCGCTTGGGCAAATTGATCGGGGTCAAGCTGTGGACGAACAGGTAAAAACAGTTGACTTTGATTAGCTTGGGTTTTAAGTGCTCGTG
The DNA here is from genome assembly GCF_004331005.1 of Acinetobacter sp. ANC 5045. Taxonomy (NCBI): domain Bacteria; kingdom Pseudomonadati; phylum Pseudomonadota; class Gammaproteobacteria; order Moraxellales; family Moraxellaceae; genus Acinetobacter; species Acinetobacter sp. ANC 5045. The sequence goes on from NZ_SJNS01000014.1 coordinate 70,338, forward strand.
TTGCCTGTTCTAATTGCTGATCCGTTTTGGCATCCAACACCACAAAAACTTTATCATTTAACTGCTGACTCACATATTGCTGTGCTTGTTCCAGATGAGCATCTTGATGAGCCTCAGGCAGCAAAGCAAAGATATTGGTTTCAATCTTAATGCCTTTATTCAGCCAAGCCGCGCCCAGTGCCAAAGCAATGACACACAAAATCAGTAACCAAAGGGCGCTAAACTTATTTTGCCAATTGGAAAAGCGCATTTTCCGCAGCCGTTAAAGTTTGAGGTTGAGCCGTTTGCTGACTAAAACGAATGACGGTGCGGTTATTGGCTTGTTCCAAAATCGTAATACGGTCCACATAACGCTGACCTTGCGCATCAACTTGAACAAAAAGCTTTTTAAATAGACTGCTTTTCGGCGTCAAGCTGACATTCCACTGCGTTGGGCTATAGTTGGCGGACACCACATTAAAGTTCTTAGCGAGTGCTGCTTCGTTACCCGACATAAATTGTAAAAACATCGTTGCAACAGAGCCATATGGAGTTTTGTCGACTTCAATTTGACTGGAAGTACGCTGCGTCTTTTGTATCAACTTACGCGGCGTCACCACCAAATCGGCTTTGACTGGACTTTGAATTTGCCACAGCACGCCTTGGTTTTTGCTGAACAGCACCGTGCCTTTAGACACATAAGTTTTATTCAGAGCTGCCAGTTTTTTCTGCTGCTCAAATTGAGCACGCACCACAGGCGTTACGCCAAGCTGAGCAAATACCTGCTTCAATTCAGTATTTTGTGCATTCGCTGTGGGAGCAAGCAAAGTCATCACACTGGCTGTACACGCAACTAAAATCATCTTAGAGAATTTGTATCGAATCATGCTTGCATTACTCCGCCTTAAACTCAGGCCATGCATTTAAACAATCCAACAACACCTGTGGGGATTGAAAACACATTTCACGTTTTTCAATATGAACTGCCACTTGCGAAGTAAAGCCCTTGGTCAACTTTCTACCCGAGACCGCATCAAAAATCAGATATTCAATTTTCAAGCGATTTTCCCACTCTTTCAAAACAGCGCGCACACGAATTTTCTGTTCAAATTCGATGCCTTGCACATAGCGCACATAGCTTTCAATGACAGGCCATGCATAGCCCGAGTCGCGCATTTGGTTATAGTTATAGTGAAATTGATCTAACAGTTTGCAACGTGCAATTTCAAAATATTTTAAATAATGCCCATGCCACACCACATGCATGGTGTCGACGTCATGAAAAGGCACTTCAATAATTACATCAGCATACATGCTCATTTCCTATAAATATTGAACAGCAATGCTGTCTAACAGTTCTAAATGATCAAAACGATTGACCAGCGTTTGAAGCTCTTGTTGCAAAGGACGATCTTCCGCTACGTAGGTGAAGCTCTGAAGCACCCAGTGTTGAAATGCTCTTAAAACAGGGCTGAGTTCTGTATCTACACCTTTAAGTTTAACTGCTTGAACTGCTGCACAACTGAGTGCTGCAATCACTTGTTCGGTCAGAGTAATGACACGGCTAGCATCACGTGCGGCAATGGTGCCCATACTGACTTTGTCTTGATTATGACATTCGGTTGAACGTGAGAAAATCGACGCAGCGAGTGTCTGTTTCAAGGCTTCTGCCGTCCATGCCGAAACCCCGATTTGCACTGCTTTAAAGCCATGATTCAACGGTAACCGCTCAGGACTTGAACCAGTTAAATTACGCGGTAAACCATTGTTCATTTTATAGTCCACCAACTGCGCCAACTGACGATCCATCAAGTCAGCAATATTCGCGATCATAATTTTCAGGCTGTCCATGGCTTGGGCAATATGCCCGCCATAGAAATGTCCACCATGCAGTACCCGCAGGTTCACTGGGTCAATCAAAGGGTTGTCGTTACTTGAATTCAGCTCATTTTCAATAAACTGACGCAGCCAGACTTTAGAATCTTCAAATACCCCAATCACATGCGGCGCACAGCGCAATGAATAACGGTCTTGCAAGCGTGAACTTTGGTGTTCGGTTTGTACTTCACTGTTTAACCAGTCGCGTAACTGCGCTGCAATATGTTGCTGTCCCGGATGTGGTTTTTGTGCAAACAGGACTTCATCAAAATGACTTGGATTACCCTCTAAAGCCAAAACATTCAATGCAGTAATTAAAGTACTGGCAAAAGAAATCTGTTCGGCTTTTTTATAATTCAGGCAGGCAATCGCAGTCATAACCGCTGTACCATTCATCAGGGCCAAACCTTCTTTAGGACGCATCACCAAAGGCTGCAAGCCTTTTTCGGCATACACTTGTGCAATCGGCACGATCTGGCCTTGATAGTACACATCGCGCTCACCGACCAATGCCCCAGCGATATAAGACAAAGGGGTCAAGTCACCACTGGCACCGACCGAACCCTCAGATGGAATCACCGGAATCACATCTTCATTCAGCATCCAGACCAACCGCTGCAACAAGGCATGCGAGACACCCGAATAGCCGCGTGCCAAAGAACATAAACGCACCACCACGACAGCACGTGCGGTAGTTAAGTCTAAGTTTTGCCCCATGCCGCAGCCATGAAAACGCGACAAATGCAGCGGCAGCTCATGCACTTGGTGGGCTGGAATTTCAATCAAGCACGAGTCTCCATAACCCGTGGTCACGCCATAAATGACGCCTTCGTCTTGCAACAGCTGATCGAGGAAATCTGCACCGCGTTGAATCAATGCTGTCCATTCAGCAGAGTTAGGCAATACCACCTGTTTTTCTTTACGCGCTACAGCCAAAACATCTTCAATACTGAGCGGAGTTTCCCCAACAATTAACACAAGACTTATCCTTTATTCCAAAAATTATAAAAATTAAACCATTGATAGGGCGCTCGTATGCAATGCTGTTCCAACAGTTGCACATACTGTCTTGTGGTCTGTTGCATGGCCTGTAAACGCTCTTTACGCGGCCAGTTCAACTGCTCCGCCACTTGATGAATATGCACTTCAAAATGTGTATCAACTCGATAGCAAAACACTGCCAACACAGGAGCTTTCAACAAACTGGCCAAAATCCATGCACCCTGTGGCCACAGCGCTTGCTCTCCTAAAAAAGCAACCGATTGTACACGATCTGACTGCACGGGTACGCGGTCTGCTGCCACAATCACCCATTCACCTTGATCCAACTTATCCTGTAAAATCATTGCTGTTTCAATTCCCAACTCATCCACCGAAACCAAATTAACATCGGCATGTTCATTCAGTTTTTTTAAAAATGCATTGAACTTGGTAGCATGTTTTTGATAAACCAACACATTAATTTTCTGCGGATGCTCTGCTTTGACGGCGCGCAGCAATTCAATATTGCCAAAGTGTGACACCACTATCACCGCACCTTTTTGATAGTGCGAACGAAAGTGCGCATGACCATGCAGCTTTAAGTTCTGCTCAGGAATATGCCCGAGCCAGCCCTCAATTTTATCTAAAATACATTCGCCAAATTGCATCAAATGCGTATAGCTGTGCCACAGCTGCGGCTCAGCCTGAAACGGCGACTGCGCACCTGCAAAATGATGCAGTTTTTTTAAGTACAACAGTGAAGCCTGACGCGCAGTATTGGAAAAGAGCCAGTACCATAAAATCACAAAGTATAAGATGACTCGGCACAGCCAACGCCCACCCAAACGGTAGAAACCCAGCATCAGCATTAGCGGTAACATCCCGCCCCGTTCTTTCACGGCGCTCCATTTCTGCATATATTTCTCTGACCACCTTAACCTTTGACTTTCTGATAAATCAGTTTGGGGAACCGCAGCAGCATGCCACCCAACAAGCGGCTGTGCGCGCGCGCCATGCCCAAATTGTCACGCCACACATCAAAATGTGAAATACCACCTTCAGGATAAATCACATGCGTGGGCAGATTAATAAACGGCACATTGTCCCATTTCAAACGCACTAAAATTTCCGAGTCAAAGCCCATCCGCGGTTGAAACTTGGCAGTGTTTAGAATGTTCACTGTCTGCGCTAGAGGATAGACACGAAAGCCACACATGCTGTCTTTAATCTCAAAAGACAGACTGTTAATCCACACCCAAATATGCGTTGCATAACGGCCATAGAGACGTTTTTTGGGAACAGTCGCATCAAAGATCGGCTGACCAATAATCATGGCTTCGGGGTGCTGGATAGAGGTGTCTAAAAAGCGTTGCACATCCTGCCAGTCATGTTGTCCATCGGCATCGAGTTGCAAGGCATGGCTATAACCGCATTGAAAGGCATGTTTGAGCCCCGTGATCACCGCCTGCCCTTTCCCTTGATTGTGGGTATGTTCAACCAAATCGACCCTTGGATAGTCCTGCGTAAGCTGATGTAATACCGCCGTACAATCGGCATCACTGCCATCATTCACCATAATGATGGGTAACTCAAAAGCGCTTAAATGTGACAGTAACGCAGCCAAATAATGTGGATGGTTATACACAGGAATCACAAAGCAGTGTTTCATTTTTTCTCTCGGCTTAAACGTCTGAAGGGATAGCAAACAGCAAACGTCCTGATGCCAATATTTTGTCATGATTTTTCAGCTCAAAACTGACCTTATGCGCTTTACGGCTGAGCACCAGTTCCACCGTATGATAGGGTTGGATCAGTCCTTGAAATTTTAATTGCTCAAAACCATTGCACCACAGTAAATCCACCCAATTTTGTTTGGCAAAATGCTGGATAAAACCAATTTGCCCTACGCCCGGATAAATCGGAAAGTTCGGAAAATGCCCTTTAAAGCATTCCAGCTCAGGCACAAACTCCAAAGCATAACTGATCTGCATATCCTGAGACTGCTGTGTCAATACCACAGGCAAGGTCATCGGCAGAAAGAGTGATTTTAAATACTGTTTATTCAGCTTCGATTGTGCATTTTGTGGCATTTGCGTTAAGAACCGCCACTGCCGCGGAATCGCGATACTTTCCAGCTTCTGTTGTAATTGTTTTTTCAGCTGTGCGGTAAAGGCAGCTTTGCCCTTTTCGATAAGCAGCACCCTTGCATCCACTGTCAGCACCGCTACCACCGCCAAAATCTGACGCTGTTCTTTTTCATGAATTAAAACATGGCACTGCTGTATTTCTGCCAACTCAGCGATTTTCACTTCAATCGCATCGAGACTTAACCGCTTTTCTTCCAGTTTGACAATACGGTCCAAACGCCCCAATAGTTGGAATGGACTTTTGGGATTATTTGCATCCACGACCTGCACTTTATCTCCAGTCAAAATCCAATCCATGCTAAAGGCATGATTGGTTTTAACGGCTAACTCTTGTTGCTCGGCGCAGTTAATTTCGACATTGGCAAAGGGAGTCCATAGCGCATCATCTGCCTGACGGTGAGCAATCCCGCCTGTTTCAGAACTACCAAACACTTCGGTAATGGGACGGTTCAGCAAAGGACGCACGCCTGCATCCAACTTTCCACCAGAGGAATAGACCCGATGGCAGTCTTGCAACACTACATCTGTGGTCCAGCGCTTCAACAATGCAGGACTTGAAATGAGGTAATTGGGCAGTTGCAAATGGGCAATTTTCTTTTGAAGATCAACCACATCTTCAGGGAAAGCCAATTGTTTCTGATAGAAACTGCGTCCACTGGCTAAAGGCCACAACAACTTAAACAGCAAACCATAAATATGCTGATGGCTCACCGTAGCAATCGCGATCGCCTGCTCAGGCAAATCAAAACTGGCTTCTAAACCACAGACTTCATTGAACAATTGTTGCAAGGTGCGCGGAATCTTTTTCGGCTGCCCTGTTGAGCCCGAAGTATAAAAATACAGCTGTGCCTGATTGAGAAAGGTAGCATCAAATTGAAGCTCAAAAGTTGGCGTGGCTGTCGACGGCAAACGTTGTAAAAAATAAATCTGCTGTTCAGCCAATTCTTTTTCTAAGTCACTGACCCGATGCGGCGGCAACAGCACTTGCTTACCTGCTTGTAAGGCTGCAAACAACAATACTAAAAACTCATAACTGTCTTCTTGCCAAAGCGCCCATACTGGCTGTTCCAACTGCTGAATTTGCGTAGCCTGTAAAGCTACATCCAACCAAAAAGTGTGAAAGGAAACAAAACTTGAGTCCGCATGAATACACAAGGGACGCGATGAATGGAGATGGTGTTGAAAATGACAAGACATAAAATTTGTTTTTAAAAACCGTATTTCTAATCGCTATAGTTCGAGACCACTGTTTCAGCTGCCCTGACGGAAATGCTGTTATTTCTGTGCCTGATGCAGTCGTTGCTGGCGTTTACGCAACACAAATTCACCCAGCAATAATCCACCCATCAAGACATAAGAGATCAAGCCGTTATACATCACCCAAATTTTCATCGGTGCAAAGAAAACAGTGATCAGGGCAATGACCGCATTGATGCAAAAAAAACCACACCAAACTTTGGTCACTTGACGGGTCCATTCGACTCCTTCTTCTGGCAGATTAGGCTCTGCCAAACGTGCAAAACGCTCAATCATTGAAGGCGGTCGAATCAAGGTGCTGGCAAAAATAAACAGCGCCCCAAGACTCATAAAGACAGGATAGAGTTTAAGCCACGCATGATCTTTTAAAATCAAACTCAGCCCGCCACATAAAATGGCAAAACCTGTCAATGGCCACAGCAGGGCATTGCCCTTACTCAAGAGACGTAAAATGCCCAGTACAATCAATACCGCACTGACCCAGACATACTGTCCATGTGCCAAAGCATAAGCGACAAAAAAAGGATAGAGGATCAAACCGATCCCTGCTACCCCTTTTAAGATGTTGTTCATGCAACTGACATATTCTGAATCACGACCACCACATCTTGAATGGTGCGCACATTTTTAAAATCTTCAGGGTTGACTTGTTTGCCTGTCAACTCTTTAATTTTTACCACCAAATCAATGGCATCAATACTGTCAACATCGAGGTCTGAAGCTAGGTTTGACTCTAATTGCACATCTTCAGGCGCAATTTCAAACAACTCTTCCATCCATTCACGTAATTTTTCTAACACGGTTTCTTGTGCAAGCATAGCAACCTCTTATGCTGTTTTCTGTGCTTCAACCAAAGCCACTAAGCTTTGAATTGATTTAAAATGTTCTTTGGTTTCTGCAGACTCTGCATTCAAATGAATGCCATAACGTTTTTTCAATGCCAAGCCTAATTCAAGGGCATCAATCGAGTCCAAACCTAGACCATCGCCAAACAAAGGCGCGTCTGTATCAATGTCTTCAATACTGATGTCTTCAAGGGCAAGGACATCAATAATCATTTGCTTTAATTCATCAGCAAGATTCGTCATTTAGGGATAACTCTTGGTTAAAAAACCATTGTAATTGTTGATTTAATTGACGTACATTTTTTGGATTAACCGTTACGTCATCCAATACGTCTTCCACTTGGATCGCATCCAAGACTTTTACATGGATATGAAAAGGCTGTTCTGGAATGTGATACCATTTTTCATTTTTGGTGAGTGTAGAGGGCGTACAGCTAATTAGCACAGGCCGAATCGGTACCCCTGCCCTTAGTGCAATATTGGCTGCGCCGCGCTGAAACTCATTCAACTTCTCACCTTTGGCCGTCCGTGTTCCTTCAGGAAAGATGAGCAACGAGGCAGCATGGTCTTGTTGTAGTTTATGTACACAGTCCTGAATAAATTGTTCAGAACCCGCATTTAAAATATAGCCCGCACTTTGCACAGGACCTTTGGTAAATGGATTTGACCACAGTGCCTGCTTAACGACACAGTTTGCTTGCTCCATTAAACCAATTAAAACCACCACGTCAATCAGTGTCGGATGATTGGCAATCACCAACTCCTGTTGACTGTTTTTTAATTTCTCTAAACCTTCAACCGTATAAGTCATAATGCCCAGTTTCACCATCATTTCGGTGAAACCTTTAAAACTGTGTTTAATCACCTTTTGAGTGCGCTGTTTTCGGACATCCAGATCAGACGAACTCAGCTTAACCAGAGGGGCAATCAAACCGCCAATCGCCACACCGCCTAAGCCAAAGCTGGCAAAGCTAAATCCTGTCGCCCCAACCCGCCATGCATAGTTGGCTTTTTGCTTGATTCGATTTAATTTCAGCATTTCGTCCACGCTTCAGATTCAGTTTGCTCAGGATTAGTCCAAAACGTGTTAAATGCTAAAGCTTGCTGATAGGCTGGCGTTGCATTCGTATGCTTTGGCATCAATATCAAATTTGCAGGCGCTAATGAAATCATCGCTGCCATCGCAAAAGCAGAAAATGGCTGATGCTCGATATACATTTCAGGCAAGGCTTCATCATAATACACCAGCAAAACCTGACAGGCTTCTGGCCTTGTTTTTAACCATGCATAAGCTTCAATCAACCCATCATTCCACGAACCTGCCAAACTGGTCGCAGGTGTCGCATCCTGACATAAAATAGAATATAAGCCTGAAATTGCATTATGTACCGAGGTTGAAAATTGAGTCGGTGAAGGCGTTTGCCCTCTCAAGACATCTTCTAATATATTCAGCGTTTTGGCTTCATCACCATATTGCGACACCCAAACAATATAATCGACATTGCAGGCATCTAAAGCTTGTATGGCACAATTCAAAGCCAGTTTTGCCAGACGAGACAAACGTCGGCGTTGCATCGCAGGAATGTATTCTATAGCTGATAACTTTTGATCAATCGAACTTAGATTTAAGTGGGATACGTGGAGTTGCATCATCGTGATCAGTGTTTAAAAAATTGACAAATTATCAGGTTCGCAATTATAGCACCGTGTCAAATTTTTCACAAAATTTAACAAAACTACGTTGTTTTCAAAAAGGCTTTGTTGCACAAAGATTTCATAACTATATGATTTTAAAAGTTTTGATTATTTTTTGATCCAAAATTAAATTTATTTAAATCAGATGCTTACATATTTATGCAACAAAGCCTATGTTGCACATATTTTTCATCTATTTTCAATGTTGTTCGATTCACTGGAAAATTAAAATCTATGCCATCAACATGTGATCTAGCTCTTTCAGTAGAATACCCAACTTTACCAATATAGAAGTCCATTGCTTTGTGATGATCGAAGTTAGATGCGTTTCTTGCCTCTTGACTAACTTTAATATTCTCTAAAACTTTCTTAGCCTGTTTCGTATCATCAAATTTTGCTATTACTTTTCCAGTAGCTTTACTTACTATTCCAGCCCCTTTACCAACAGGAATTAATTCATATATTTCTGTAGGAACTATGATCATTGCTAATTCTTTCGAATTATTAATGATCCTTTGCCCTGTCCATTCACTACACTGTCCAGCGGAAATACCACTTTGTTTACAAAGGTCATTGTATTGTTCAGATTTTTTCTTGGCATAAGCACCAGCAATGGAAGCATTATTATCAACCGCATTCTGAGCACTTTGCCCAGTCTGAAGTGTAGAGCCGATATCACCTGTCGTTGCACCTACACCAGATGGGTAATCCTCCCATAAATAACCGAAGTTAAAAGTAGAGGTTAAGCAGCCATTAGAGGTGGCTTTCCTTTGTTAGCTTGATGTGGTCTTTCATGGTTGTAATGCCACAACCAGTTTGTTGCATAATCTTGTACTTCATCCAAAGTATCAAATAAATGCTTGCTCAGCCAACTATAACGTATGGTCCGATTATAGCGTTCAATATACGCATTCTGCTGTGGCTTACCCGGTTGAATATATTCAATACGAATACCGTGCTCAGTAGCCCAGCGCACAAATTCGTGACTGATAAATTCGTGACCATTATCGCATCGGATCACTAACGGTTTTTCTCTCCACTCCAGCAATTGATTCAACGTACGAATAACCCTGATTGTGGGCAATGAGAACCCTGCTTCAATGGCTAGGCCTTCGCGGCGGTAATCATCAATCACATTCAATAATCGAAACTTGCGACCATCGGAAAGCTGATCATGCATAAAATCTAATGACCAAACCTGATTTTCTCGGATTGGTTCTTTCAATGGTTCAGGCGCATGCCGTTTTAGTCTTCTTCTCGGTTTAATACGCAGATTCAGTGCCAACTCACAGTAAATGCGGTAAACCCGCTTGTGATTCCAGCAGCAACTCTCAACATGCCGTAAATACGAGAAGCACAAACCAAGGCCCCAATCGGAATTTTCCTCAGTGAGTTCAATGAGCTGTTCAGCAATGAGTGCATTGTCATCGCTGAGTTTGGCTTGATAGCGGTAGCAGGTTTCACTAATGCCAAATGCTTTACAAGCCAAACGAATACTAATGGCATGCTGGGCAACTGCCTGTTGTGCCATCTTACGCCGGCAAGATGGCTTTACCCTTGCGCAGCAGTGCTGCTCATTGCCATCGCTTCCTGGATGATTTCGGCCTTTAATCGCTCTTCCGCATACATCTTTTTAAGTCTGGTATTTTCGGCTTCTAGCTCTTTCAGTCGAGCCATTAATGATGTATCCATACCACCATATTTGGTACGCCATTTATAAAAGGTAGCATTACTCATGCCGTGTTCACGACAAAGGGTGGCTACAGGTGTGCCAGACTCCGCCTGTTTTAAAATGGATATGATCTGGCTGTCAGTAAATTTAGATGTTTTCATGCAGAATCTCCTGCTCGTATCTTAAGAGAAAATTCTACTTTTAGATCCTATTATTTTTAGGGGGGATTACCTCTTGACCTTAACAAAATTAATCATTATAAGGAGTTTCTTCTAATATTTGATTAATACGTGTCTCCGTAATATTTCCCCACTCTTTTTTTAAAACTTTAAAAAGTTCAATTTCCTTCTTAAATATTAACCTTCTACTATCAAAACCTTTCGCCCTATTTTCAAGCTCGTATTGACTTGCCAAAAAAAATATAACATCAGACATTATCCAATATAATAATACGTCTATGTTAGCCGTTCTTCTACGTTCTAGCTCCATCCCCCTCTCTTCCACAATATACAAATATTCATTATTATTAATTTTAATATATGGAGTGCCATCTGGCTGAGGAGATGGATAGATTTTTAAAACATCTTTAGGAGCATTTATAATGCTCCCATACTCATATATTTTCTCTTGAATTTCGTTAAAATTAAGCATCATTTAATCTCTTTAATATAGCCTTTTTCTATTAAACATTGAACATTAACTCTCTGTCCTACATTTGGTAATATCTGAATACCGCCACCCTTTTGCCCAAATGCTGGAGCAATCTCACCTTTAATAATAGATAATGGCTTTATTACTTCATAATGATAAACTTTTGCCGATGCCGATCCAGAAGCTAATGCTCTTGCCTCGTATGGTGTTCCTGCAGGAGCTAAAAAGCTACCCGTTGGCTCTCCAACTCTATCTAATTTTGCTCCAACTTCTAATGTGCTTTCAATTTTTTTAACTTAAATCAATCTCCATACCTTTATGTAAGCCTTTACAACACTCTAAAACATATGAATAAATCTTTTCTGGTTCTGAATAAACATATTTTGAATAATTTACTGGTAACCAATAATATATTTCATAATCACTTTTCCTATTACTGGTAGGAACAAGAAAAGATACGTAATATTTCTCTATGCTTTCTTCTACTCCAATACTAAATTTTAAATTTCTTGATATATAAATATCTTTAAAATTATAATCCATTTCAATTTCCTATTTTTTTCACTTTTAACAGGCTTTGTTGCACAAAGATTTGAAATGCAAAGCGCCCCTAATTGAGCCAAATTTAAGGCGTAACTTGGGTAAGTGGTCGACCTAATTCCGTAAATCTGTTAAGGACTGCTACACGTGCATGAATTTCATTCACCTGACTAGGAAAGCTTCTTGCCATTAATTTATCGCCTAATAATTTGATGCAATGCATCTTGGTTTCCACCAAACTTCGGCGATGATAGCCTGACCATTTTTTCCATAATGTCCTGCCTAAACGTTTAACTGTTCGAAGTAATTCATTTCGCTCTAGCGATCTACTCTTTGTATCTTTCCATGGTTTCGCATTTTTTTTAGGTGGAATCACCGCATATGCTTGCCGATCTGCAATGACCTGACGGCATTGCTTGGTGTCATAAGCTCCATCGGTATAAACAGAGTCAATCTGCTCATCTTGTGGAATCTGATTAAGTAAATCACCAAGCACCTGTGAATCACTGACATTATTGGTTGTGAGCTGAATAGCGCGTATTTGTAGGGTTTTGGTATCTATACCAATATGTAGTTTACGCCATTGGCGACGATATTCAGCTCCATGTTTCTTGCGTTTCCATTCGCCCTCACCTAGAAACTTCATGCCTGTAGAGTCTACGAGTAGATGCAGCCCATCGCTACTTTTTTGGTAGCTGATTGCAATATCAATATGCTTTTGTCTTCTACAAATGGTGGAATAATCTGGTGCTGTCCAATTTAATCCGCAAAGTTTAATCAGACTTTGCACAAAGCCAGTGACCATACGTAAAGACAGACGGAATAAGGATTTAATCATTAAGCAGCATTGGATGGCTGCGTCGGAGTAGGTTTGATTTCGCCCTTGTTTGCCTTTTGATGGCGCATACCATTGCGTAGCAGGATCAAACCAAATGGCAATATTTCCGCGACTCATGAGTGCTCGGTTATATGCGGGCCAATTGGTTGTGCGGTAGATTTTGTGTGTAGGCTTCTTCATTTGAAAATTATATCGCTGAAAAACCCTTTACAGATAGGTTTGTGCAACAAAGCCGTGCAGGACTATACAACTGACTGGCAGTACTTTTATAATCATGAACGACCTCATAAGTTGACAAAAATAACTAATCATGCGAAAAAGTTTTTTTAGTTAACAGATGTTCACACATGCCTCGAATTGTTTCTGTACCACTTAGTTTAGAACAGCGAGAACGACTCATTTTTCTGGCCAAGCATGCAAAACATTGGCGTGAAAGACAACGTGCCCAAACTATTCTCTGGCTTTCTGAAGGTAAAAGTGTTGCGGAAGTTGCCACTCTACAAGAACGTATCCCAGAAACCATAAGGCTACAACGCCGACGTTGGGAATTGTATGAGTTTGAATCGATTAAAGAAG
>NZ_SJNS01000015.1:0-61163 GCF_004331005.1 Acinetobacter sp. ANC 5045
GGAAGCCTACCTCAAGATAAGATTTCCCCGAGGCTTTATGCCTCCTAAAGAGCCGTTGAAGACTACGACGTTGATAGGTTGGATGTGGAAGCATAGCGATATGTGAAGCTGACCAATACTAATTGCTCGTGAGGCTTGACTATACAACACCCAAACAGTTGGGATTGTATGCTCAATCGATTCAAATCCAATCAGTCAATTCAGACTGATCTTGATTTAGTTAACGCTAAACAATAAAATTCAGACCCAATAGCCAACCTGTTAATAACTCATTTGGAACAAAGTAAGGCATTACATGCGAAAGCAGAGTAACTAAGACCCGAACAAGTCCATAACAGTTGTGCTGGCGACCATAGCAAGAGTGAACCACCTGATCCCTTCCCGAACTCAGAAGTGAAACCTCTTCGCGCTGATGGTAGTGTGGGGTTACCCATGTGAGAGTAAGTCATCGCCAGCTCATTATTCGAACACCCTCAACTAGCGTTGGGGGTGTTTTTTTATGTGGAAAAGAAAATATTAAGAAGAATAATCACATTTTATTGTGTTTAAAATAACAATAAACCCATAATTAATAAAATGTTTTAGACTAATGTTGAATTTTTATTTTTTGTGTTTTGTGTGAAAGTTACACAATCTACTTGAATGGCAAAAGTGGACATGGATGACTGATAAAAATGAAAGTCTTCACTGTAAAAATTGCTATTCAAGCTTACTGAAACACAAACTCACAGGAGGTGAGGAATGGCACATCAAGCAATTAACGTGAATGATGTCATCGATCACGCAAAATTCAAACCATTTCATTTCAATGTCGTGGCATGGTGTCTACTGATCATTTTATTTGATGGCTATGACTTGGCAATTAATGGGGTCGTTTTACCCTTATTGATGGATGAGTGGGGCTTGAGTGCTGTTCAGGCGGGGATGCTCGCGAGTACTGCATTGGCAGGTATGATGTTTGGTGCGATGATTTTTGGTTCTTTGGCCGATAAAATTGGTCGTAAGAAAGTCATCATGATCTGTATCGTTCTGTTTAGTGGTTTAACCTTTGCAGGTGGCTTTGCTTCTAATCCAACTGAGTTTGCAATTTTACGTTTCTTAGCGGGTTTAGGCATTGGTGGTGTAATGCCAAACCTTGTGGCCTTAACTTCTGAATATGCACCTAAAACCATGCGTAGCACCTTAGTGACTACTATGTTTAGTGGTTATGCTATAGGTGGTGTAATGGCAGCCTTACTTGGCTCATGGTTTACCCCAAGTTTTGGCTGGGAAATCATGTTCTTTATTGCGGGTATCCCATTGTTTTTATTGCCTGTGATTTGGAAATTCTTGCCAGAATCTTTAACCTTTATTGTCAAAGAAAATAAGCAAGATCAAGCCCGTCCAATCGTAGCGCGTTTAGCACCAGATTTAAAAATTACCGAAGACACCACTTTTGAATTGTATCAGGTTGGTGTGCCTGAAGCTGCTAACGTGGTGAGCTTGTTCAAACGCGGTCGTGCAGTGAATACTTTATTGTTCTGGTTAGCGTTCTTTACTTGTCTATTAACCATGTATGCACTCAGCAGCTGGTTGCCAAAACTGATGATGGCGGCAGGCTATTCTATGGACAACAGCTTAATGTTCATGATGGTGATGAACGTAGGTGCAGTCGTTGGTATCGTGGGTGGTGGTATTTTAGCAGACCGTTTCCACTTAAAACCTGTATTGATGTTCTTGGGAATCATGGGTGCATTGGTGATGAGCCTCATGGGCTTCCAATCTAATCAATTCTTGCTTTACATCTTAGTATTCTTGGCGGGTGCAGCATCTATTGGTTCACAAATGTTGTTGTATAGCTATGTGGCACAATATTACCCACTTGCGGTACGCTCAACAGGTATTGGCTGGTCATCTGCCATTGGTCGTATGGGTGCGATTGTGGGTCCAATTTTAATTGGCGGCTTATTGGGTATGAATTTACCTGCACACTTCAACTTTATGGCAGTAGGTTTGCCAGTGTTGATCACTGCAATTGCGGTTGCCTTGATTATGAGTGAAGATGAAGCTGAGCAAATTAAAGCAGGCAAAGCAGTTGCTGCCAAAGCTTAAACTTGTAATGTGCTAAGTTCAAAAGTCCTCAACCTTGTTTGGGGACTTTTTGATTATGGGGTGTGTAAATAGAAAGTGATGATAGATAAAGTTATATACTCAAGACACAGATAAAAAGAAACCCCATCATCCTGACGGGGTTTCTTTGTATTTCGTGTTTAGGTATAACTCCTGTCGTACCTCACGATCCTGGTGCTCAAACCTATTATTGTTGTTTTCTGTTTGGGAAACATCCTGTCTCCTTATGCTTTAAAGAATACCGTAAGCTCAAAATACTGCCTAGCCTCATTTTGCTTCAGTGCATGTAAGCAAAAACTGACAAAGTGATGAATGATACTGACGCTGTTTTTGAGCAAACGATAAAATACCGAGCTTATTTTTGTCCATAAACAGGCGTATACTGATTGCGTGATTGGAGTAAATATGTCTGATTTAGCTGCAGCATCTCATGTTCAGTATGGTACTAAGCCGTTTAAAGCCATTCTTTTTTCGTTGTTTCTAGCGGGTTTCGCTTCTTTTTCGACCTTGTACTGTGTGCAACCGATGATGCCAATTTTGGCCGATTTTTTTACGGTTACACCAACCCAAAGTAGTTTCCCGCTGTCATTTTCTACTGTGGCTTTGGCGATAGGTTTGCTTTTCACAGGTTTTATTTCAGATCGTTTTGGGCGTAAACCTATTATGGTTTTGGCTTTATTTTTAGCTGCCATTTTATTAATTCTGAGTGCCTTACTTCCAATCTGGTCATTCTTTTTAACCACACGAATTTTTATTGGCATTGCTGTGAGTGGTGTAGCTGCGGTCGCCATGACCTATATTGGTGAAGAAATTCGACAGCAAGATATTGGTTTTGCTATGGGGCTGTATATTTCGGGTACGGCCATTGGTGGCATGGGTGGACGTTTAATTGCTGGGGTCTTGGTCGATTTTATATCTTGGCAAGCGGCAACCCTAATTATTGGTGGTTTGAATTTACTAATTGCAATCACCTTTTATATGTTACTTCCTGCATCGAAAAATTTTACAGCGTATCCGATTCGCTTCTCGCGGTTTAGAGATGCTTTTGTTGCCAATTTGGCAGACCGTAAATTAAGAATCCTGTTTTTACAGGGCTTTTTGCTGATGGGCTGTTTCGTCAGTGTTTTCAATTACATCAGCTATTATTTACTAGCTAAACCATTTGAGCTTTCCCAAGTTTGGATTGGGGTGATTTCAATTGCCTATTTGGCGGGTATTTATAGTTCACCGCGTGCGGCAAGCTGGGGCAATCGTATTGGACGTGAACGTGTGTTGCCTATGGTGATTGTCCTAATGTTGATCGCATTATGGTTGATGTCGATTGCACATTTAGCCGTCGTATTGGCTGCATTGGTGCTATTTACCTTTGCTTTTTTTGCCGCACATTCTACTGCCAGTAGTTGGGTGTCGATTCAAGCCCTGCAGTATCGTGCAGTGGGATCATCATTATATTTATTTAGTTACTACATGGGTTCGAGTTTGCTCGGTAGTGGTAGCGGTCTGATTTGGGAACAATGGGGCTGGTCTGGTCTGACATGGGTGATGACTGCAGTCTTGGGTGTGGCGCTTTATGGTGCGTGGCGTTTAAAGATTAAACCAACAGCGCTGCGATAAGCATTCAGGATTATTGCTTTAGGCTTATCCCTTTATGCTTTTCTTATTCAGATACCAACTTAGGATATAAAAATAGTTTGCTGATTTTGTGTGTTTTTTAATCAAGCAAGATGAATGGAATTCATGCTAAAATAGTCGGCTTTCATCTTTGATCGACTTTTGATCTTCCACTTCCCAGCCGAGAATTGCAAGCCATGTCTACTGCTTATACTGCTCAGACCGCACCCAAAGCGTTGTTTGATTACGACAAATATTGGGCGTCATGTTTTGAGCCTGCGCCATTTTTGCCGATGTCACGCGAAGAAATGGATCAGCTTGGTTGGGATGCCTGCGATTTTATTTTGGTTTGTGGTGATGCTTATATTGATCATCCCTCTTTTGTATCGGGCGTGATTGGTCGTGTGCTTGAGGCGCAGGGCTTTCGTGTCGGGATCATCGCCCAACCAGACTGGACCAATGTGGAATCTTTTCGGGTACTAGGGAAGCCGACCATTGCTTGGGGTGTTACCGCGGGCAATATGGACTCGATGATCAACCGCTATACTGCAGACCGTAAAATCCGTTCTGATGATGCTTATTCACCAGACAATCAGCCGAATAAACGTCCTGACCGTGCGGCTACGGTATATTGTCAGCGTTGTCGTGAAGCCTTTCCAGATGTGCCTGTTTTACTTGGCGGGATTGAAGGCTCGTTGCGTCGTATTGCACATTATGACTATTGGTCTGACAAAGTTCGTCGCTCAATTTTAATGGATTCTAAAGCCGACTTATTGATGTACGGCAATGGTGAGCGTTCGATTATTGAAGTGATGCACCGTTTGGCCAAAGGCGAAAAAATCCACGAAATTACAGATGTACGTGGTACAGCATTTATTATTAATAAACATAACCGCGCGTCTAAAGCCAAATTTGTTGAAATTGCATCTAATGATGTAGACAGCGTGGGCCGTGTTGATCCAATCATCAACCCTTATGTGATGACCGAAGATTTAGACGGTTGTGAGATTGAAAAAGACAAGGGCAACAACCTCGCGCAATATCAAAATTTCCAGAAAGATGTGGTCAGCAATCCAATTGTGCGTGAAGGTGATCAGCTAGATGCGGATACCCAGATTGTGCAATTGCACCCTGCTTCAAAAGCAATTAAACACAAATTACCCCCACGTGAATTGGCAGTGATTCGTTTGCCTTCTTTTGAGGAAGTGGTGAACGATCCTGTGCTGTATGCGCATGCTAACCGTATTTTGCATTTAGAAACTAACCCGGGCAATGCGCGTGCTTTGGTGCAAAAGCATGGTGAACGTGATGTGTGGTTGAATGCACCGCCTATTCCGTTGACTACGGAAGAAATGGACTATGTATTCGATTTACCGTATGCACGTTTGCCGCATCCATCTTATGGCAATGCACGTTTCCCTGCTTTTGATATGATCAAGTTTTCGGTCAATATCATGCGTGGTTGTTTTGGTGGCTGTACTTTCTGTTCGATTACCGAACACGAAGGCCGAATTATCCAAAACCGTTCTGAAGAATCCATTTTGCGTGAAGTGGAAAAAATTCGGGATACTGCACCTGGCTTTACCGGTATTATTTCAGACTTAGGTGGCCCGACTGCAAATATGTACCGTTTGCATTGTAAAGATCCTGAAATTGAAAAGAATTGTCGTAAACCTTCCTGTGTATTCCCGGGCGTATGTCAAAACTTACATACCGATCATGCGCCTTTAACACAGTTATATCGTAAAGCGCGTGAACTGAAAGGCATCAAAAAAATTCTGATTGGTTCAGGTTTGCGGTATGACTTGGCTGTGTTGAACCCTGAATATGTACGTGAATTGGTGACGCATCATGTGGGCGGTTATTTAAAAATTGCACCAGAGCATACCGAAAAAGGTCCATTATCTAAGATGATGAAACCTGGTATTGGTACCTATGACCGATTTAAACAAATGTTTGATCGTTTCAGTAAAGAGGCGGGCAAAGAGCAATATTTAATTCCGTATTTTATTGCTGCGCACCCAGGAACGACCGATTACGACATGATGAATTTGGCGTTGTGGCTGAAAAAGAATGGTTTCCGTGCCGATCAGGTGCAGACCTTCTATCCATCGCCAATGGCAACCGCTTCGACCATGTATTACACGGGTAAAAACCCACTGGCCAAAGTGGCGCGTTATACCGAAAATGTGGATATTGTCAAAGGCGAAAAACGTCGTCGTTTGCATAAAGCTTTCTTACGTTACCATGATCCAAACAACTGGCCGTTGTTGCGTGAAGCCTTAAAAGAAATGGGACGTGCAGATTTAATCGGAAACTCTAAACAGCACCTGATTCCAACCTATCAGCCGCAAGGCACAGATGGACAGTATCAAACGGCACGTAAGAAAAACTCGACTGTCGCGGGTGATTCACAAAAACGTACGGGGCAAAGTGGTAATCGTGCTCAGAACAGTAATCGTCCGAAGAAAGGGCAGATATTGACTCAGCACACAGGTTTGCCGCCACGTGAAACAGGTGAAAAACGTCCATTTTCACACAAAAAATCTAAGCCAAAATCGAAAGCTTAGTACTTGAAGTTAAGATCCATCAAAAGGCGCTGCAGCGCCTTTTTTGTTTGCTTTTCATTTCATCGGAATTGTCCGACAATCGAATCTGTTAAGCATTGCTTTGTTATTTTTTTGCATGCTATACAGTATTCGTATCTAATGATAAAAACACGCTTAGATGCTACAGCACTTAGACAAAAGGCGGGCTTGTGAAACAAAATTTCTGTTTCTATGATGGTTTTGTCAATGTTTCATGTAGTTTCTTAAATGGAACGTTTAAATATAAAAGCGTGTTATATACTGATTTGATGAAAAAATCGGCATGAAGCCGAAACAACTATAAAAATGATTTTAAGGATTGAATAATGACCATTTATATTTTGATTGGGGTTTTGATACTGATTTTCTTTCTCTTGATGGCGGTTAAGGGCTTGGAAAATAGAGAAAAACCTCAGGACAGTGCACTAAAGCAACGTGCAATTTTTAACTTAAATGAACAGCTGACGTATACACGTTTGCAGGAAATTTTACCTCAACATATCATCTTGGCGCATGTGTCTTTTGATGCCTTGCTGACCACGAAATTTTCACGTACTCGACATAAATACCGCAATATGATTGCCGATTTTGTGGTGTTGGATGCCAATCATCAAGTTGTTGCAATTGTGGCTTTAGATGATTTGTTGATGTTGAAACGTAGCCGCAATGCACAATACCAAGATGAATTGCTGCGTTTGGCGGGTTATAAAGTGCTGCGTTATGAAGATGTGCCTGAATATCACGAATTACGCGAAGCTTTTGGGCAGTCATCGTCATCTTATGCAGATTTAGATGATTTGGATACTGCCTTAAAGAAGTATGATTTTTTAGCGCATTCTGTACGCCATAAAGTGAAGGTATTAGGCTAAACGCTTGCCGCTAAAATCACTAGATAGACAACATGAATCAGCATGTCGCCATGACATGCTGATTTTTTTGGGTATGTTCCTGATCCAATCACATCTGTTATACGTTGGGTTGCTCTTCAGGTTTGACTGCAACCACAGTCATCTCAACTAAAACGTCAGGATGATATAACTTGGCTTCTACGCAGGTACGCGGTAAAGTTTGTATATCTGCCACCCAAGCATCCCAAACTTGATTCATTGCGGCATAATCGCGCTCAATGTCTTTTAGAAAAATCATTACCGACATGATGTGGCTTTTATCTGTACCCGCATCTGCCAATAAACGATCAATCAGGGCAAGTGTTTGTTGGGTTTGCCCCTCAATATCTTGTTGTGTGTCTTCTGCCAGTTGCCCTGCCAAATGGACTAAATTTCCCGAAATTGCAATTTCAGAATAACGTTTTTGGATATGTAGACGTTGAACAGCCATTGGGTGTGATCCTCGCGCCAAGCGATTGGGTATAAAAAGCGTGAGGTATTATAGAGGCAGGCAAGCACGTGGAAAATATGCAGGCAGCAGTCTACTTAAAATAAAAAGTAGTTGAATGGAAAATACGAGGAAAAGAGAGACGGTGTATCAAAGCGGCGAAGTGCCAAGCGCAGAGTTGTCCTGTAATCTTCGGATTTGATCGTCACGCCAATCACAGGACAAGTATGCCAAAAGTAATGGTGATTTTTGACATCTCAGCGTATGTACGGATAAATACATCGCGCGCATAGATTACTCTAAAAAGCACAACTGTGAAGGGTAAATTGTCTTATTTTTATTCTTTTGGCTGAAATTTATACAAAAATAGCTTTAGTATTCATCGGCAAGTATTGGCTAGGTATGTTTTATGTAGAGCGGGAAGTTTACCGCTTTAAAATCCGTGATATTTACGAGTCGTGATATTTACAGTAAAGACAGTTGTGCTTGTTCATCGGCAGAGCTGAGTTGATACAGACCGACCCCAATTAAACGGAATTGATCCTGTGCGGGAATATGCATTTCGTGAAGCAAAAGTTGCAGGACTTTTTCAAGATCGTTTTTGCTCTCAAGTGGCTGTTTAAAACTTTTGCTATGTTGTAAGACCTGAAAATTTTTGAGTTTCAATTTGGCCGATACGCCACGTGCAACATATTGTTTTTTCACTAAACTATGCCAAACCTGATCAATCAAGCTAGACCAGTAAGCTGCACATTCGGCTAAGTTTAAGTCATCATCAAAGGTGATTTCTTTGGAAATTTGCTGGCGCTCACGTTCTGCCTGCACAGGACGTTCATCAATCCCTTGGGCAAATAAAAACAGGCGTTTTCCATATTTGCCAAAATGATGAATCAACAGGTTTTCTTCAATGTGTTGCAAATCGCCTAAGGTATTTAAATTCAAGCTTTTTAATTTTTCCTGCGTGACTTTACCTACGCCTGGAATTTTCTTTAAGGGTAAGTCCTGAATAAACTGCTGCACTTGACTGGGTTTAATCACGCAAATGCCATTGGGTTTATGCCAGTCCGAAGCAATTTTGGCTAAAAATTTATTCGGTGCGACACCTGCCGAGGCCGTTAAACCTGTACTTTGAAAAATATCTGCCCGAATCCGCATTGCGACTTCAGTTGCGCTTGGAATACCTTGTAAATTTTCGGTGACATCTAAATAAGCTTCATCTAAAGACAAGGGTTCAATAAGTGGTGTATAACGCTGAAAAATCTGATGAATTTGTGCGGAAACCTCACGATAGAGCGCAAAATTAGGCTCGAGCACCACCACCTGCGGGCAGCGTTTGCGGGCTTGTGCCATCGACATGGCAGAACGTAAACCAAACTCACGCGCAGGGTAAGATGCCGCAGCAATCACAGCACGAGGATGATGCGAAGCAATCACCACAGGTAAATGCTGCAATTCAGGACGACTGCGCAGCTCAACAGAGGCATAAAAGGCATCCATATCAATATGAATGATTTTCCGCATGGCACAAACTAGATGAAGCGTTTAGATTTCAACAGTATCGCATGTTTAGGAAGTCGGTTGTAGCATCGGAGCAAGCGGATAAGGCGTGTTGCTATTCAGCAAAATCACCTGTGTCGATTGCTGTTCTGCATAGTCGATCAAACGCTGTAAACTCCGTGGGCTATGGTCGGCAATGCGGGGCAAAAACTCTAAAGGGCGCGCTAAAGGCTGGAAAAAATTATCCCAATGAATTGGAATCACGACACGAGGGCGCAACGTTTCCACAGTTTCATCTAAATAATGCTGTTGAAAAGCAACCGATTGTTTAGAGAGCTGTGCAATCCCTAAAAATAAAGTATCTACCTGCAAGTGTTGTAAGTGTTTAGAAATCGCGCCTGTACTGGCTTTGACTAAAATGTTCTGTTCAGGATGCTGAATGTAATAATCAAAACTGCCGCCTTCTTTAAATTCATAAAAACGGGCAGGTAAGGACAATGGTTGTTGAATTTGTTCACCTAAATCATTATTCACAGCGGTGGCAGGGGTATGCTGTGATGGAATAGCCGTAATCTTAAACTTTCCAATCTGTATTGGTTGGGCAGGATTGACAAGGCTTAATCGAGATTCAGGAATTGCGGCACCACGGGCAATGTTCAAACTACTTTCTGAACCGATGATTTGACTGTGTTTGAGTTGCTGCGCCAAAAATGGCAAATCTAGCGTGTGATCATAATGCGAATGGGTGATCAAAATCGCACGTGTGCGTTGTAATTGATGCTGTTGAATCAACTTGTGCAATAAGGCTGGTTGGCTGTCTAACTTGTTCCACATGACTTGTGCAAGAGAGGGGCGACTAAAAAATCCATCAATCAGAATTTGGTTTTCACCATCATCAAACAATAGGGTAGATACGCCAAAATAATGTACTTTTAAGTTGGCATTTGCGGTTTTTGTTGAATATTGCCATGCGGAAAATTGTTCTAGTTTGCCTGCGGGTTGTAATAGGTAAAGCAGTGCGAATCCTGCACAAATGCTGAGCGTAAGAGCAGCCCAAAGCAGCCCTTTCATAATTTTCATGACGGTACTTTTTTATTGTGATGCAGCTATCTTGTTATTTTTTCTGGTTCGGTTCAAGTCTTGTGGGTTGAATTGCGTTGTCTGTTAAAAAATGCTGCCATTGTTTGGTATTGCCATAAAAAACATTTAGGTCGACTGGGGTGTGAATACCTTTTATTTGACCCTGATTGGTATGTTGCCAAAATAACCATTTTGGCTGACCTGCCAGTTGTGGTTTACCCTGATATTCTCTGACCCAAAGTGGTGTTTGCTTAAAGCTTTCAGTTAATACCATATTGTAAAAGGCTTTAGATACATAAAAAATCGGTTGTTTTTCATAATGTTGATATAGCGCATCATGCATGATTTGAATTTCGCGCAGTAACTGTTCTTTGGTATAGGTATTGATGCAGTTGCTGTCATACTCCAAGTCAATTACAGGTGGCAAACTGTCGGATTTTTTTGGAACAGTCGCAATAAAGTTTTCTGCCTGAATTGCTCCATCACGGCATAAGCGATAAAAATGATAGGCGCCGACCAAAAAGCCATGTTCACGGGCTTTGAGCCAGTTATCCTGAAATTTACGGTCTTTAAAATCGCCCCCTTCGGTGGCTTTTAAATAGACAAAGGCATATTTTTGTGGGGAAATTTTATGCCACTGAACATCGCCTTGATGATGTGACACGTCAAATCCTTGAATCGGATATTCTTCGGTTGCCGCAGGTTGTTGGCGCAACACACCCAAATACAATAAAACCGCCAAAACAGCACTGCCAAGCATCGCAATGGTCATACGATAGTGCGGTGTAAAAGCTGAGTGTTTAGCTCGATTTGGTGGTTTGCGCATGTTGGAAAAGCTTCGCGGGGCAATGTCATATCATAACGCGCAGTGCGGTGTAGCACCATGCGCTTTCGGTAATGGCGTTTTAAACAGCCGTGTGTTTGGGGATACTCCAAAACACTAAAAATGCCAAAATATTTAATACACCCAAACAAATTAAAGTGGCATGAAAGGCACTGACTAACTGTTCTGCGCCGTAATAGGCACTAAACATATTCACCAAAGTACCTGCCAATGCCACGCCAATACTCATCGACAGCATCATAATCATTGATAAAAAACTATTGCCGCTGCTGGCATCTTGTTGAGGTAAATCTTTGAGCGTAAAGGTATTCATACCCACAAACTGCAATGAATTCAGAACCCCAAATATAAAAAAATGCAAGGCACGTAACCAAGTCGCAGTTTCAGCAGTGGTCAGCGCAAAACTAGCAATACACGCCCCGACCAATAACGTATTGGTCAGTAAAAACTGCCGATAGCCAAAACGTTGAATTAAAGGCCGAATAATTGGTTTAGATACCAAAGAACCGAGCACAGTCGGAATCATCATCAAACCCGTGAGAAACGGTTCAAAACCAAAAGCCACCTGTAGCATGATTGGCATGATAAAAGGCATGGCATTGCCCCCGAAGCGGGCAAAAAAGTTACCTAAAATACCAATGGCATATAAGGGATTTTTAAATAAATCGCTGCGAAATAAGGCATTTTGATGAGTATGGGCATGGCGGGCATAGCATGCTGCGGCAATACCGCCAGCCAAGATTAACGCTAAATTCCAAAGCAGATTATGTTGTGGGTTGGCAAAATTTTCGATGCCTAAAGATAAGCCCGCCATCGCCACAACTAATAGGATAAACCCGAGAAAATCAAAGTTTTTAACTTCAGTTTCAGTCACATTCGGCATGGCTTTAATACAAATCCAACAGCCCAAGATGCCCATAGGAATGTTGATCAGGAAAATCCAGTGCCACGTGGCGACTTCGACCAACCAGCCACCCAGAGTTGGGCCAATTAAGGGGCCAATCAACCCTGCCAGACTCATCAGGCTCATGGCAGATAAAAACTGGGTACGTGGAATGATTTTTAACATCGCCAAGCGCCCGACAGGCAAGAGCAATGCGCCACCAATACCTTGAATCACCCGATAAAACAGTAATTCATTCAGACTCGCTGCTGCAGCACAACCCAAAGAGGCAAGGGTAAAAATGATAATCGCTGCAAAATAGGTGTTGCGTACTCCAAAACGATCTGCCAACCATCCACTTAATGGAATACACGCTGCCACCGAGAGCACATACGCCACCACAACACTGTGCATCCGCAGCGGGTCTTCCTGCAGGCTATTCGCCATTGCAGGGATTGCTGTATTCACAATGGTGGTGTCGAGCGCCTGCATAAAAAAGCCAATTGAAACCAGAAATACCAAAAGACGGTATTCAGGATGCAGGGCTTGATGGGTCGGTGTTTGGTTCATAACTCGGCAAAATGGACATTTGGTCTAGTTTAAACCATTTTGCAATCTAGCGGACTGCATCTGCAAAAGTATGAAAAGTGTTTGAAAATTCAAGTAAATGCCATGAAATTGTCATCTATTTGTCACCGATTATTCACTTTGAGTTTGTAAGTTGGGTGCATTTAGAAAAATGATGAGTAATTTATGAAAACGAAAATTTCTGCATTAATGTTGGCTTTATTGTCTGTGGGGATGGTGGGCTGTAATGATAATAATGATCCTATTCCTGTAAAAGAAGAAGTTGTTGAAGCAACACCTACAACAATTAGTTTGGAGCGTTTAGGGGAATACGATGCACAAGTTTTTGGTGCGAGTGCTGCGGAAATTCCTGCTTATGATGCTGAAAGCAAACGTTTATTTGTAGTCAATGCGAAAAATGGCGTGGTCGATGTACTGGATTTAAGCAACCCAAGTGCACCTGTTAAGCTGAACAGCTTGGATGCCAAGACTCATTTGGCGAATTCTGAAGTCAATAGTGTTGCGGTACATCAAGGTATTGTCGCTTTAGCTGTTCAGGCAACACCTAAAACTGATAAAGGCATCGTGGCATTTTTTAAAGCCAAAGACCTGAGCTTTATCAGCAAAGTTGAAGTCGGTGCATTGCCTGATATGTTGACTTTTACTCCAGATGGCAAAAAAGTCTTGGTTGCCAATGAAGGTGAGCCAAATGAAGGTTATAAGATTGATCCAGAAGGTTCAATCAGTATTATTAATCTAACTGACATCAACAAGCCTACTGTAAAAACTGCAGATTTTCAGGCATGGAATACACGTAAGCAGGAATTGCTTGATGCGGGCGTGCGTATTTTTGGGCCAAATGCGACTGTCGCACAAGATTTAGAGCCTGAATATATTGCGGTGAGTGACGATGGTAAAACTGCTTGGGCAAGTCTACAAGAAAACAATGCTATTGCTGTGATTGATTTGATTCAAGACCAAGTGGTCGATATTTTCCCCTTGGGCTATAAAGACTTTGGCTTAGCTGCAAATGCTTTAGATGCTGGTGATCGTGATTGTGTTGTTGGTAAACAAGACTATAACGGTAAAACGATTACAGCCTGTGCTAAAAATGAGGGGATGATTAATATTCAAGCTTGGCCAGGCTTATACGGCATGTATATGCCAGATGCAATTGCGCAATATCAAGCCAATGGACAAAGCTACTTGGTCACTGCCAATGAAGGCGATGCGCGTGAATGGTTGGTTGATGAAGACTTATATTTTGGTACGGATGAAATAACTCAGGGTTATGCAGAAGAAATTCGTGTTAAACACTTATTCAATAATAAAGGCTTCAGTACCAATGGCGATTATGCAGCGCATTTACGTCTATTAAAGTCAGGGGTTAAAGGCGCAAAGCTTGATTCAAACGTATTTAAAGCATGTACCACTACAGATGCCAATGAAGTTTGTGCAGATAATTTAATTAAAGATTCACAATTGGGTCGTTTGACGATTACTTGGACGCAAGGTTACAAGAAAGATACAAATGGTGAGCCTGTGCTAGACAGCGATGGTTTCATGACCTATGACAAACTATATGCTTATGGTGGCCGCTCGTTCAGTATTGTAGATCCTAAAACCAAAAAAATTGTTTGGGACTCAAAAAATGACTTTGAACGTAAAGCTGCTGAATTATTTCCAGAATACTTTAATACCAATCATGAAAAATTAAGTATAGATGATCGTAGTGACAATAAAGGCCCTGAGCCTGAAGGCATTGCTTTAGGTAAAATTGGTCAAAAAACTTTTGCCTTTATTGGGTTGGAGCGTATGGGTGGCATTATGGTGTATGACATTACCCAGCCGACACAAGCATCTTTTGTTGAGTATTTTAATGATCGTAAGTTTGGTGAAACCCGTACATCTTTCGATGCAGAAGGTAATGAGGTTACCGTTGAAAATTCAAATCTCGGCCCCGAAGGTTTGATCTTTATTGCAGCCAAAGACTCGCCTAACGGCAAGCCACTGTTGGTTGTAGGTAATGAAGTCAGCGGAACTACTGCTGTGTACCAAATCAAACTCAACTAACAGCATTGCAAAATTAGAAATCTATTAAAGGGGGGCACTACGGTGCTCTCTTTTTTATGCTGTAAAACCAGTTTAAAACAGCGCATTAAAAAAGCGAGTCACCGACTCGCTTTCACTTTTATTGCTATTTCATGCACCTAAAGAAGTTCAACCTACAAAATGACGTGGAGAATCCAAATTCTTTAAGGCATTAATAATTTTGTGGGAGTGGTTACACACGATCAGTTTAGCGCGGTGCTGTGGTGGTAAAAAACCTTCGTGTACCGCATGATCTAATTGCTGAATCAGAGCATCATAAAAGCCATTCACATTATATAAAATCATCGGTTTTTGGTGCTGATTCAATTGCCCCCAAGTGGCAATTTCCAAAATTTCTTCAAAAGTACCCAAGCCACCTGGTAACGCCACAAAGGCACTGGCACGATCTGCCATCATCGCCTTACGCTCATGCATGCTTTTTACTACGTGTAATTCGGTTAAATTACTGTGGGCAATTTCATAATCCAGCATAAATTCAGGAATTACTCCCACCGCTTGCCCACCATGTTGCACAACGGTGTCAGCAACCAAACCCATTAATCCAATACTCGCGCCGCCGTAGACCATACCAAAGCCTTGCTCGGCTAGTTTTCTTGCCAGTTGTACTGCTTTTTCCTGATAAATCGGGTTATTGCCAGAGCGCGAACCACAGTACAGTGCCACTAAAGGTTGAGAGGTTTGAGGAGATGGATTATTGATATATTGGGTCATTCTTAATTCGCTATTCATTTATTTTCTTCACCATAGCATGTTCTTTTTGTTGGCTCTAGCTTAGTACTCAAATATGACAAACCCGTCAGTATGCAGTGTTCAATTTGCAAAGATTTGTGAAAGTGCTGCATTGGCGTGGATGATGTCGCAAAAAGGGGATGAATCTGAGCGCAAACTTTCCTATACTCAAAGCTTGTCTGACAACTATAGAATCGTCATGGACAGTGGCAGTAGTCGCACCGAACGAATATTTTTAAATTACATGCTGTGCCAACCAGAGCAAGCAAACTTATCTTTTCAGTGTCATCGCCGTGTGGCACGTTTGACCCATGATATTCAGGAGAAGAGCGCATGATCTTTGAATGGATGTCTGACCCCGCTGCGTGGGTTGGGTTATTGACCCTGATCGTACTCGAAATTGTATTAGGCATTGATAACTTGGTGTTTATTGCCATTTTGGCAGAAAAGTTACCGCCAGAACAACGCAATACGGCACGGGTGGTGGGCTTGCTTCTCGCCTTGGGGATGCGCCTGATTTTACTCGCCTCTATCGCGTGGGTCGTCACTCTGACCCAACCACTGTTTCATATTTTTGAACATCCTTTCTCTGGACGTGACCTGATTTTACTGTTTGGTGGTGTGTTCCTGTTGTTTAAAGGCACCATGGAACTGCGCGAACGCATTGAAGGCAAACCAGCACTAAAAGAAGAAAACCCTGTGCACGCGACTTTCTGGATGGTGATTGTGCAGATTGTGGTGCTAGATGCGGTGTTCTCACTCGACAGCGTGATTACCGCTGTGGGCATGGTGCAGCATTTATCGGTCATGATGATTGCGGTGATTATCGCCATTGGCATTATGTTGTGGGCCTCTAAAGCGCTCATGGACTTTGTCAATAAGCATCCTACCGTGGTGATTCTATGCCTGTGCTTCCTGATGATGATTGGTTTCTCATTGGTGGTGGAAGGCTTTGGCTATCACATTCCAAAAGGCTATTTATATGCCGCCATCGGCTTCTCGGTGATGATTGAATTCCTGAACCAAACCATCCGCAGAAATCAGGAAAAAACCGTGACCACCACCGATTTACGCTACCGTACTGCTTCGGCTGTGATGCGGATGTTAGGTGGCAAAAGTCAAAATACGACAGAAAGCAGTCATATCAACGAAGATGTTTTGGCTACCCGCGCCTTTGCTGATGAAGTCTTTGATGCTGAAAATGGCGTCTATCACAGCGTGATGGTACAAGGAGTGTTGGGCTTATCTGAGCGTCCTGTAAAATCGGTGATGACGCCACGTCCTGAACTGGAATGGATTGATTTAGACGAAGATGATGCCTCAATTCGCAGCCAATTATTAAGTATGACCCATTCACGAGTGATTGTGGCACGTGGTGAACTGGACAATATCTCAGGCATTGTCTTAACCCATAAAGTCATGAATCAATACATTGAAACAGGTGTACTGGACTTTGAAACACATTTGCGTGAACCCGTGATTGTGCATGAAAATGCCCAAGTTTTGATGGTGATGGAGCAATTGCGTCAAGCACCGCTGCAAATGGCGATTGTGCTGAATGAATATGGCTCGATTGAAGGCGTTGCCACACCTATTGATATTCTGGAAGCAATTGCAGGCGAATTCCCTGATGAAGATGCTCTCGAAGCCAGTGCTGAAAGTTTGGAAGATGGCACATTATTGCTAGATGGTTCCATCGACATTCGCCACGTATCTTTATTGTTGGGGCGTGATTTGGTGGATGAAAGCGAGCAATATTCAACTTTATCTGGCTATATTTTATTCCATTTGGGACGTTTGCCTGAAAACGGTGAAAAGCTGCTTTCCGATGGTTATGTTTTTGAAATTGTGACCATGGATGGACATAAAATTGAAAAAGTGCATTTGATTCAGCAGGAATCTTCAAGCGCATCATAAACTGA
Source organism: Acinetobacter sp. ANC 5045 (assembly GCF_004331005.1). Classification (NCBI taxonomy): domain Bacteria; kingdom Pseudomonadati; phylum Pseudomonadota; class Gammaproteobacteria; order Moraxellales; family Moraxellaceae; genus Acinetobacter; species Acinetobacter sp. ANC 5045. The sequence continues at coordinate 17,278 of NZ_SJNS01000015.1, forward strand.
GTGCCAAACTGTATTTCAGTCTTGTGCTTCCGCTAAAATAGCCTGCATTGTCAGGCTGTTTTGGGTCTGTTGACATTGCATAAATGGCTTGCGCTGTAGGCTAAAACTGAGCAGATCAGGCATGAAACGCAGGGAATAGTGGGTCTATTGCCAAGTTTCATAACGCAATCTGAGAAAGTTTTAGCCCCAGCCTTTCAGGACGAGCATATTTTTTGCTGCTATTGCGTTATGAGTCAGTCATTTAGAATGACTAAATTTCCTGCCTCATGCCTTATATCAGCTAAAAAAATGCGTTGTCGCAAACATAGACGAATCGTCAACAGACCCTATTATTGATTTGAATTTTTGGAATTTTTTATGAATCACTTGGCATGTCCGTGCGGGCAGGGCGATTATCAACACTGCTGCCAACCTTTACACGTGGGGCAGGCACATGCAGAAACTGCAAGCCAACTCATGCGTTCACGCTATAGTGCTTTTGCCTTACAACAAATTGATTATATTGTGCAAACCACTGCGCTAGGACAACAGGCAAGTCTGGATGTTGATGCAATTGCAGATTGGAGCAAGTCGAATCAATGGTTAAAGCTCGAAGTGCTGAATAGCAATGAAAAGCTAGATAAAAGCCATGCCCAAGTTGAATTTAAAGCCCATTACCACGATGCCAAGCAGACGCAAATTCACCATGAAATTTCCCATTTTGTGCAACATCAGGCCCGTTGGTATTTTCTAGATCCGACCACAGGGCAACAGCCGACTATGAAACAGCCGTGTATTTGTGGTTCGGGTAAAAAATTTAAGCAATGTTGTGCGCAATTTTTATAACTTTATCTTGGTTTTTCGCTTATTATAACGCGCATCTATTGGCCTAGTGAAAGAAGGGCAAGTCCATGTTGTTGTTGGTCATTTACTTAATCGCGATTACCGCAGAAGCGATGACAGGCGCATTGTCTGCAGGGCGTCGTAGCATGGATTGGTTTGGTGTCACCTTAATTGCCTGTGTCACCGCATTGGGTGGTGGTTCGGTGCGAGATGTGTTATTAGGGCATTATCCACTGACTTGGGTCAAGCATCCTGAATATTTGGTGCTGACCTGTATTGCAGCTTTTATCACCATTTTAATTGCCAAATGGATGCGTCATTTACGTTCCATTTTCTTGGTGCTCGATGCTTTAGGCTTAATTGGCTTCACTATTATTGGTTGTCAAATTGCTTTGGAAATGGGGCATGGCTTTGTGGTGTCTGCCGTTGCAGGCGTCTTAACAGGTGTGTCAGGTGGGATTCTGCGTGATATTCTGTGTAACGATGTGCCTTTAGTGTTCCGCCGTGAGCTATATGCCAGTATTTCTTTTGTGTCCGTGATTTGCTATTGGTTGTGTATCGAAATCGGTTTGTCGCTTGAATTGACCGTGATCTCAACACTTGTTTTTGGTTTTACTTTGCGTTTGATTGCGATTTATTTTGGCTTAGAAATGCCTAAATTTATTTATCAGGACGATGATGAACATTCAGCATCCTCTAAAGATGAAACCTAATTGGTTATAAGAATTGTATTGAATATCTAAATAGAAGCGAACCGATCACCAGATCGGTTTTTTAATGCTATCCACATCCTGTCAATTCATAGTATAAAAATACAACAGCAGTTGTGTTTTAGCCCATATCCTTTTAGCCAACTTAAAGAGTGTGTTATGGATTTAGTTTCGCGTGTGCAACGTCTACCCATTGGAAAATTCCACTATAGCCTACTGGTGGTGATTGGTCTGGGCTGGATGTTTGATGCCATGGATACAGGACTGATCTCCTTTATTTTGGCAAAAATGGCAGAAGACTGGAGCATGACCCCTGCCGAAAAAGGCATGGTGGTGTCGATTGGTTTTGTCGGAATGGCCATTGGGGCAGTCTTTTCAGGTGGTCTGGCCGATAAAATTGGACGTAAAACTGTATTTGCCACCACCTTGGTGATTTACAGTCTAGCTACTGCCGCTTGTGCCTTTGCACCGAATTTAACTTGGTTACTGGTCTTTCGCTTTATTGTCGGTTTAGGTTTGGGCGGGCAGCTTCCCGTAGCGGTGACGTTGGTCAGTGAATACATTCCTGCGCATGTGCGTGGGCGCTTTATTGTATTGCTGGAAAGTTTTTGGGGCTTGGGGTGGTTATGTGCGGCATTGGTTTCTTATTTTGTGATTCCAAAATTTGATTGGCATACAGCATTTTTAATCGGTGGTTTGCCTGCCTTATATGCCTTGGTTATCTGGAAAAAAGTCCCTGAATCTATCCCATATCTGATCAATCGTGGTCGTATTGCCGAAGCACATGCACTGGTACAAAAGTTTGAGCGTCAATGTGGGGTAGAAGTCATTGAACAGATTGAAGTTCAGCCTGTTGCCGCTAAACAGCATATCTCTTTTACCCAACTGTGGTCGGGGCCATTTGCACGCCGTAGTTTAATGCTGTGGCTGATTTGGTTTGGCATTGTCTATTCCTATTATGGCATTTTCACTTGGTTGCCTAGTCTGTTGGTGCAGCAAGGCTACAGCATCGTACAGTCATTTGAATATGTGTTGGGCATGATTTTGGCGCAATTACCCGGTTATATTGCAGCTGCTTGGCTGGTCGAAAAATTAGGGCGCAAAGCCACACTAGCTGGTTTTATTGGCATGTGTGCCGTATCGGCTTATTTCTTTGGTCAGGCCGACAGTGTAGCGATGATCATGTTCTGGGGTTGTTTGATGTCGTTCTTCAACTTGGGCGCATGGGGTGTGCTATACACTTATACTCCTGAACAATATCCAACCAATATTCGTGCTTTTGGTTCAGGTTGGGCCTCGGCGATTGGGCGTATGGGCGGTATTATCGCCCCAATGGTGGTCACACACATGATGGTCATGCAAAATGGCTTTAGTTATGTCTTTATGATGTTTACAGCGGTTTTATTGGCCGTTGCTTTGGTGATTGTGGTGTTGGGTGAAGAAACCAAAGGCAGAACTTTAGAGTCGATAGGTTTGTAAAATAACCACCAGCCATCGTATATTTTGCATTGCTGTTTTTTATAAAATGAATATTTTTACGGCATAAGACACAAATTGTCGCAGAGCATCCTTACTAGCCCTTGTGCAGGATGCTGCTGCGGCATAGCATAAGCCGATTGATACAAAAACAAATGATTTAGGACGACAGGTTTTATGACAAGCCTTGCGCATCATGCAACAGAAAACCGTTCCGTAGCAGAATTTACTGAACGTGCATACCTTAACTATGCCATGTACGTGATTATGGATCGTGCATTACCCCATATCAGCGATGGTTTGAAACCTGTACAGCGCCGTATTGTGTACGCCATGAGTGAGCTTGGGCTCAAGCACAGTGGCAAACCGAAAAAATCGGCCCGTACCGTGGGGGATGTATTGGGTAAATACCATCCGCATGGTGATTCTGCTTGTTATGAAGCCATGGTGTTGATGGCGCAGCCGTTCAGTTATCGTTATCCATTTATTGAAGGGCAGGGCAACTGGGGTTCACCCGATGATCCTAAATCCTTTGCCGCCATGCGTTATACCGAAGCCAAACTATCGCAATATAGTGAAGTGCTTTTGGCTGAATTGGGGCAAGGCACCTGTGATTGGCAGGATAACTTTGATGGCTCATTAAAAGAACCTGTCAATTTGCCTGCGCGTGTACCAAATATTTTGCTCAACGGCACCACAGGTATTGCAGTAGGGATGGCCACCGATATTCCACCGCATAACTTGCGTGAAGTGGTGAAAGGCACAATTGCCCTGATTCGCAACCCAAATTTAACCGATGAAAAAGTTGCAGAATATATTCCTGCGCCAGATTTACCGACCAAAGCTGAAATTATTACCCCACCTGAAGAATTGCTGAAAATGCAAAGTACAGGTCGCGGTAGTTACCGTATGCGTGCGGTGTACAGCATCGAAAAAAATGAAATCGTGATTACCGAATTGCCGTATCAGGTTTCGGGTTCAAAAATCATTACTCAAATTGCCGATCAAATGCAGGCGAAAAAACTGCCGTTGGTGAGCGATGTGCGTGATGAATCTGACCATCAAAACCCAACCCGTTTGGTGATTGTACTGCGTTCCAACCGTATTGATGCCGAAGCGGTGATGAGTCACTTGTTTGCCACGACCGATTTAGAATCGAGCTATCGTGTCAATATGAACATGATTGGCGCAGATGGTCGTCCGCAGGTGAAATCGATTCGTCGTATTTTGCTGGAATGGATTGAGATTCGAAAAAATACCGTCACACGCCGTTTGCAATATCATCTCAATAAAATCGAAAAGCGATTGCACATTTTGGCAGGTTTGCTGATTGCCTATTTAGATATTGATACCGTGATTCGGATTATTCGTGAAGAAGATCATCCTAAAGCCGAGTTGATGGCGCATTTTGGTATTGATGAAATTCAGGCTGAAGCCATTTTGGAATTAAAGCTGCGTCATTTGGCTAAGCTTGAAGAAATGGAAATTCGTCGTGAACAAGAAGAATTAGAAGCACGCGCTGCCATTATTCGTGAACAATTGGCGAATCCTGAATCATTGAAAAATTTAATTATCAGTGAGTTGAAAGAAGACGCGAAAAAGTTTGGTGATGATCGTCGTTCACCAATTGTATTGCGTGCCGAAGCGACTGCGATTAATGAACAAGATATGCTACCTGCCGACCCTGTAACGGTGGTGTTGTCTGAAGCAGGCTGGATTCGTTGTGCCAAAGGGCATGAGGTCGATGCGGAAAATCTAAACTTCCGTGCGGGTGATCAATATCTCAGTCATGCGCAAGGCAAGTCTAATCAGCGCGTTTATATTTTAGATGATACGGGACGCAGTTATGCGTTGCCAATTAATAGCTTGCCTTCGGCACGTGGCTTGGGAGAACCATTAAGTTCAAAACTTGCCCCTGCCAGTGGCGTTGGCTTTAAACAATTGCTGATTGCCGATGATGAAGCTGAAATTTTAGCAGCCAGCAGTAAAGGTTACGGCTTTAAAACACAGGCCAAACAGCTAGATACCAATGCCAAAGCAGGTAAAGCATTCCTGTCTTTGCCCGAACAATCGACAGTGATGAACTTGCAAATGATTGAACACGCGAGTCATGTTGCACTGCTCAGTTCAGCAGGGCGTTTACTGGTGATTGAGCTGTCAGAATTGCCAATTTTGAATAAAGGTAAAGGTAATAAATTGATACAACTTGAGGAAAAAGATCAGTTGGTGTCTATGTTACCTTTAAGTTTAGATGAAGCAATTCAAGTATTTGCAGGACAGCAACAACTCAAACTCAAAGGTGACGATTTGCTGAAGTATGTGGCGAAGCGCGGCACGAAAGGTCAGCTCTTACCACGCGGTTACCAAAAAGCAAATAAACTGTTAATTCAAAGATAATACTAGCGTTTTTTAAGCAAAATACGTTATATATGGTTTGTATTCGTGAAAATGGATGCAATACGGGACATAAACAAGCAAAGAACGACGTCCTGTATTGAGAAAAACAGTTTAAAACTAAGGATTATTGATTGGAGAAATTGGCATTATGGAAAAGATTTGGTTTGCTGAATACCAAAAGACAGGGATTCCAGAAACTGTAGAACTGCCTGCAGAAAATACGTCACTCGTAGACATTTTTGAACGTAATTTCCAAAAATTTGGTTCACGTGATGCCTTTATCTTTATGGATAAGGTTTTAAGCTTTAGTGAACTAGAAGAAGCTAGCCGTAAATTTGCAACTTATTTACAAAGTTTAGGTTTGGCACCGGGCTCGCGTGTTGCGGTGATGATGCCGAACGTACTTCAATATCCTGTGGTTGCACTGGGGGTGTTCCGCGCAGGTTTAGTATTGGTGAACGTGAACCCACTTTATACTTCACGTGAGTTAGAGCATCAATTAAATGACTCTGGTTCTGAAGTTTTAGTCATTATTGAAAACTTTGCATCCGTTTATCAGGCGATTATTGGTAAAACTCCTGTGAAGCATGTTGTTGTTGCTTCTGTGGGCGATATGCTAGGTGCATTAAAAGGCACGTTGGTGAATTTTGTTTTACGTTCAGTGCGTAAGCAAATTCCTGCATGGAACATTCCGGGTCACGTTAAATTTAACGCAGCAATGTCTAAAGTAAGCCCAAGCAACTACAAACGCCCAAGCTTAACTTTAAGTGATACGGCTGTGTTGCAATACACGGGTGGTACAACAGGTGTATCTAAGGGTGCAGAATTAACACACCGCAACCTTGTGGCAAACATGCTGCAATGTGATGGTATTTTCCAGAGTAAATTCGGTGCACAAGATGGTCAGCCAGATGACCGTATTTTCTGTGCATTGCCGCTGTATCACATCTTTGCATTCATGGTGTGTGCGCTTTACGGCATGTACAAAGGTCAGGCAAACGTCTTAATTCCAAACCCGCGTGACTTACCTGCGGTGATGAAAGAATTACGCAAATATCAACCAACTTTCTTCCCTGCGGTGAATACTTTATTCAATGCGCTTGTGAACAATGAAGAGTTTAAACAGCTTGATCACAGCAAATTGAAAATGGCGATGGGCGGTGGTATGGCCGTATTACCATCAACTGCTGAAGCATGGAAAAAAGTCACAGGCACTAACATTATTGAAGGTTATGGCTTGTCTGAAACTTCACCAGTTGCAACGGCAAACCCACCTGCATCTGAAGAATTTAGTGGCACAATCGGTATTCCATTACCATTAACTGAAGTGGCTATTTTGGATGATGATGGCAATGAAGTTGCACTGGGTGAGCAAGGTGAAATTTCAATCCGTGGTCCACAAGTCATGAAAGGCTATTGGAACCGTCCAGATGAAACCGATAAAGTGATGATTAATGGTTTCTTCCGTACAGGTGACATTGGTGTTATGGATTCACGGGGCTATGTGAAAATTGTAGACCGTAAAAAAGACATGATTTTGGTATCAGGCTTTAACGTTTATCCATCTGAAATTGAAGAAGTGATTGCGAAGCATCCGAAAGTATTGGAAGTGGCTGCAATTGGTGTACCAGATGAAAAATCAGGTGAAGTGCCAAAACTGTTTGTGGTGAAAAAAGATCCATCATTGACCACAGAAGAAGTATTAGCATTCGCTAAAGAGAACTTAACTGGCTATAAACGCCCACGTTATGTGGAGTTTATGGATGAATTGCCAAAATCAAACGTAGGTAAAATTTTGCGTAAAGATTTGCGTAAGACTGCGTAATTCATTCTGCTCTGAAATAAAAACGCCCCTGAAAACTCAGGGGCATTTTTTATATGCTATAGAAAATAGATTGTTTCTTGTTCGATAAAGGCAAAAGTATTACTCTTTCATCAGCCAACGGTCAAAGTAACGACGCCCAACACCCACAATACCCAAGAAAATAAACATCGCACCAAATTGGCGACTAAAACCTGATTGATTAAAACTGCCATAACTTAAAATATTATCCATCAAGCAGTACACCACAATCACGATAATCCAGTGCCATAACGGTAAACGCTTAATCCCCACCGCATAAAACGCCACCCAAAGCACAACAAAGCTAAAAATAGTTGACCATACGTTCATGTTGGCACAAATTACCGTCAATAAAAATGCCACAATAGGCAACACAATTTTTAAAACACGATCCACTCGCAGTTGATGTTGGCGCTGCTTTTCAAGTACATCTAACATTTCCTTTTGATCTGGGCTGACCATAATGGATCCTTTATACAATTGCTTAAAACATGCTATTTAACAAAATTTATTCAAGAAATGCCATGTTATGATAAGTTCTCAATACAGTTTATGAGAAAAAATTGATGCAAAGCATAAGTGGAATTGTTTATCTAATTATAATTGCTTGCTTATTGCCGTATGTCTTTGCTGTTGTCGCAAAAATGGCAGGCGGCTTTAAACGTGAAGATAACCAAAATCCACGTGAATTTTTAGCCAAAACCACAGGTTTTGCTGCACGTGCTAACGCCGTACAGCAAAACAGTTTTGAAAGCCTGCCTTTATTTATTGCTGCAGTGCTCATGGCGGAATATATGGTCATCCCACAAGTGGTGGTGATGATGTTTGGTATTGCTTATATTGTGCTGCGCATTATTTATGGAATTTGTTATTTAGCCAATTGGGCGACGCTGCGTTCAATTGTTTGGATGCTGTCTTTACTTTGTCCAATTTGTATTTTGCTGATGGTGATTAAACTGACCTGATCAAGTCATGTCTGAAAATATGTATTTTTGCCTTGCAGATGTATAATCGCGCAGTAATTCAGGACAGAAAACCGTTATAATTGACGCGGTTTTAAAAAGATTTAACTTGTTTAAGAGTGATGCTATGAGCTACAGCAATATCCCTGCGGGTAAAGATGCACCAAATGACATCTATGTGATCATTGAAATTCCTGCCAATGCAGCGCCAATCAAATACGAAATTGACAAAGATTCTGATGCATTATTTGTAGACCGTTTCATGGGTACAGCAATGTTCTATCCAGCGAACTACGGTTATGTGCCAAATACACTTTCATTGGATGGTGATCCGCTAGACGTATTGGTTGTGACCCCACACCCAGTAGAGCCAGGTTCTGTGATTCGTTGCCGCCCAGTGGGTAAATTGAACATGGAAGATGATGGTGGTATTGATGCGAAATTGGTTGCCGTTCCGCACGAAAAATTAACCCCAATTTATAAAGATGTTCAAGAATATACGGATCTTCCACCATTATTGATCAGCCAAATTGAACACTTCTTCCAGCACTATAAAGACTTAGAGCCAGGCAAATGGGTGAAGTTAAGTGGTTGGGAAGGTGCTGATGTTGCGAAACAAGAAGTATTGAACTCAATTGAAGGCTACAAAGCTGCAAATCCATAATTTGCGCGCAGTCTATTTAGCTTTCACATGAAAGCTAAAATATAAAAAACCTGCACAGAATATGTGCAGGTTTTTTATTGGGTTGGCTATTCCGAGAAATTAGAATAATTTCACAGGAATATCTAACCAGATACGCCATTCATTAGTTGAGCCAATACCTTCGCTGTTATTCACTTTTTGGTTATTGTAGCTACTACTTGAACGCAAGTAAGAGTAGCGTAAGCGTAAGCTCGCATCTTTAAATGCACCAGATTGAACGGTGTATTTCACTTGGTTGAAAAATTCATGTTCTTCAGCTTGATCAATAATTTCAGTTCGATTGTTGCGATCCGCAACATCAATATCCCAACCGTAAACAAATGCACTTGTCCAGTTCAAGCCAGGTAAACCGTGGTTTTTAAAGTTGTAGTTATATTGCAAGCCAACTGATTTTTCATCATTGCCGTTGAAATCAGATAAGTATGAATTTGGTACATAAATACTTTGTAGACCATCTGCATTGTATGCATAGTCGTAACCTGTATTGCCAGCATTATCTTGATAAGCCAGCATTACATTGTGAGCATCTTTATTATAGGTTGCCGAAACTCCCCAAATAGTGTTTTCACGGTCTGCAAGGTTATCTGTAGTATGTGAACCTGTGGCTGCACCAGCTTCCCACTGTGTGTTATAAGCCACAGCATCTAAGGTTACATTTGCATCGTTAGGTACAGCAAAGTTGTAATTTGCATTGGCATAGTGGCGTTCTAATTTATCTTTAACATCTACCCCATAATAAGAGGCATTAACTTGGTCGTTAAATTTGTATTTTGCACCCCAGAAAATAGCACTATCCAAACCTTGTTGGTCTGAGCTGATGTCATTTGACCATTGGTTTTTAGTAAATTTACCACCAATTAACGTCAAGTCTTTAATTTCGTTACTTTCAATATAAAGACCAGTGTAGTATTCAGGTGTTAAGCGTGCTGTATTGCTTGCAATTACTGGTATTTCAGATACTTGCGTACCATATTTAGCTGTTGTATTTGATACGCGTGCTTTTACATAAGCACCACCACGTGCCCAGTGGTCATAAGCAGAACCATCGTTGTGGACTGGAATCATTTGGTTGCCAGTATTTTTGTTTTCACCTAGTTTGAATGAAGCATCACCAATGATACCTGCACCAAAACCAACAATACCTTTAGTAAAGCCAGAATCTAGATTGATAATTGCTGTTTGAGCTGCAGAGCTTGTGTCGTTTGTTAGTCCATCTTTTTTATCACGATTCAAATAACCTGTACGGAATAAAACCGAACCGTTTGCGTCTTCTACAAAGCCTTTAGATTCACTTTGTTCGCTAGCAAATGCAGTTGAAACAAGCGCTGCGTTGATCAGCAACGCAAGTGTTAATTTTTTAGATTGCAGCATTGGGAGATGGCCTCATGCAGTAAATGTGTAGTTGAAACGTAGGCGAATTGTATCGCTATTTATGCGCGAAAATATCACTTTTAAAGCACTTATGACACTAAAGTTAAGCATTTTTTCGATAAACTGTGGGGTCATTAAAAATATCGACTTTTCAAAAGTTGAATAAATATTTTATTTTTTAGTAAAAACATAAACATATTTAAAACTTACTGAGTCACTGAAACATAGCCAAATACAGCGCATCTGCAACTTGTACATTAAAAATACAGTTTATTCAATTTTTCAACAGCTTGGTGTGTGATCAAAGCGCATAAGGCACAGCATAAATTTTAAAATAGGGTGAAGTTTTTCCTGTGAAATGGTTATCTATGAAGTCGAATTTTGGGCAAGAGATAAGTGGGGAAATAAATTTATGAATCTTTATTTGAATTAAGAGTATAAAAATTACATTTTATTTAAGCTTTGAGTAATAGCTTTTGGCTATTACGGATTTCATGTGAAACATCGGTGTTTAGTTTTGGCATTACGATGAAAACAGAACTGTTTAAGCAGATATTTTATACATAACTTTTATATGGTCGTTGGCTTGCGAAAATTAAAATTGATCTATCGTTTTGGTCATTGAATTATTTTTGATGTGAAGATTGAAGTGTCGCGTCGTATATTGATGTCAAATTTTGGTGCAGAAATCTAGTGCAGTTTAGGACAGGATTTCTGTCTGTTCACTGAGTTTTGATAGTTGATGGCGTAAGGATGAACAGAGGATAGGCATGACTTTCTATTTTTTGATCAGGATAGGCTTGTGATTCTTGACTGCACTTTTTTAGGTATGTGATTTAGCTTTATTGCTATGCAAGGATGCAAAAAATAATCATAGCACTGTGTAAATTCATGTTTAAAGTGCAGTGGTTATAAGACGAGTATTGATGCAAATCAAAATTCATTCCAATCAAAATAAAAAACACACTAAAAATAATTGATGTATAACAATAGTTTAAATTTATATCTATTGCTTTTAAACGTAAAATTGCTGTTCTGAATTTCATCGTTGGCATAGAGTTTGCAATTCCTTCATTGAGTCAAAAAAAATAGACAAAGGCATCTCATCCGATGCAGGGGGAATCTAAAATGAAATTCGTACTTCAAACACTTTCTTTGGCGATGTTCGCAGCCACATCAAGTCTCAGCTTTGCTGCAGAAAATGCGACAGGCATGTCGTTTAGCGGGACAGCAGCCTTAACCAGTGATTATCGCTATCGTGGTTTAACTCAAACCTTTAATGATCCCGCAGTGCAAGCAGGTTTTGCTCTCAGCCATGATTCTGGCGTGTATGCAGGCGTGTGGGGTTCCAATGTCGATTTTGGTGGTACGGCACATTTAGAGCTTGACCCTTATATGGGCTATACCACAAGCCTAGATTATTTTGCCAGCAAACCCATTTTGGATGTGGGTTTTTGGTATTACGCCTACCCAAGTGAGAGCGATTTAAACTGGCTCGAAGCTTATGCAAAATTAGGTTTTAGTGATGTTTTGTTTAAAGATGCCAGCTTATTAACAGCCATTAACTACAGTAATGATTTCTTAGGTGGTGACACCGATGCTTGGTATTTCAATGCCACTTATACCGCACCCATTGGAAGTCCCGGCTTTTCTGGGGTTGCTGGATTAGGTTACACCCAAGCAGATGACTTTGATTTTGGCGGTGGAAAAGACAGCTATGTAGATTGGAAAGTCGGTGTAAGCTATAACTTTGCTTCAGTTGAAGGTTTATCTGCTGAATTGGCTGCTGTAGGAACTGATATTGATACCGATGGTTTTTCGCATGCGGCAAAGCGTGGCGTTGAAACAGGAGCTGTATTTACTTTAACTAAAGCCTTCTAAAGATACGGCTACGACGATAAATAAAAGCTCCAGTTAGGAGTGAAACTTAAAACAATAAAAACAACTCGCCCATTGTACAGGCATGGCAATGGGCTATTTTCATCTCTTAGACTTTTAATCAGATTCTTAATCGAACTCTTAATTAGACTTTCAATCAGGCTTCATGGGCACGATAAGACAGTGCTTCACTCAAATGTGGACTTTGAATCTGTTCACTTTGGGCTAAATCTGCAATGGTGCGTGCCACTCGTAACACCCGATGATACGCACGTGCCGATAAGTTCAAACGCTGCTGCGCAATGGCTAAAATATTTTGCGCAGTATCATCTAAATGTGCAAATTGCTCTAATTGTTTGGGACTGAGCGCCATGTTTAAACACTCTTGGCGTTGCAATTGTCGTGTATATGCTTGAATGACACGGCTTCGCACGGTTTCAGAATTTTCCACTGGTCGGGTGTCCTGTAATTCATGTGCTTGCAGAGGTGGTACATCAATGTGTAAGTCGATACGATCCAATAACGGCCCTGAAATACGGTTTTGATAGCGTTTAATACTTTCTGCAGAACATTGGCAGCGCACATCCTGATTAAAAGCATAACCACAAGGACAGGGATTCATGGCGGCAATTAGTTGAAAGTTGGCTGGAAAGGTAATTTGCCGAGAAGCGCGGGAGATCACAATTTCTTTGGACTCTAAAGGTTGGCGCAGCACTTCTAACACTTTTTTATCAAATTCAGGTAATTCATCTAAAAATAAAACGCCTAAATGCGCCAAGGTAATTTCACCGGGTTTGGGATATGAGCCTCTGTCATTTCCAAAGAACTATGCGACAATATGATCTAGGCTCAATGACTTAGAGCACATTTCACAAAGAACTATGCGACAAATTTTATAAAGAACTATGCAACGGAACCCAGAATGAACAATCAATCATGCGACACCGTTAACATCGTACCAGCTCGAAGAAAAATTGGTAATACACGCATTAGTGTATCTGGTTTATACCCTTTTAAAAAAGATTCCGCAGTGGCCTTTGAATCAACACTGGAACGAGATTTCCTTATTCGATTAGAGGTTGACCCTAATGTTCTTGCTGTTGAATCCCAGCCCTTTACCATTGAGTATTTTGATAATGGACAGAAACGAGTTTACACCCCAGATTATCTCGTAACTTATAAGCATGATGATTTTCTTCCATTTATTGCACCCAAACTGGTCGAAGTAAAACCTATAGATGAATTGCAACTTAATTTACATCTATGGAAAGCTAGATATCGTGCTGCCATGAGGGTATGCAAAGAAGAGGGTTGGAAATTTCATATTGCACATGAGGGGCGTATTCGGGATCAGTTATGGTCGAATGCCATGTTTTTACAAAAGTACCGAAAGATGGAGTTTCCCTCTGCTGATTCAAAACACTTACTGGATTATGTGAGAGATCGAGAAGCAGTAACTTTTGAGACTCTATTAGCCAGACATTTTCTTGGCAAATGGGATAGAGCAAATGGAATTAGTCAAATCTGGTATTTAGTTGCTCATGGTTATCTAGTTTGCGATTTAAGTGCACCGTTACAGCCATCTACTGAACTCTGGGTAAGTGGAAGTTTGTCATGAATGATAGACGTGTGAATATCAAAATAGCTGCTGGAGAGCCTGTTCAGATAAAAGGAATTCCTCATACGATTATTGAAGTCATTGACCTGAAATCAGTTTTTGTTGAAAACAATAATACAGGTAGGAAAAATATTGCGGCTATCAGTGAATTAAGGCCGTCAATAGCTGTGGAACAGCATGAAGATCTAGAGCTCATCGCTGATAAAGACTGGATTGAGGCTGAAAGACGTTTCAACATCATCCGTCCTTTCATTGAGGGAGGTGTGAGTGGTCGTAAGGAAGTAGAGTTGCGGGCTCAGGAAAATGATATAAATCCAGCCACCATATATAGATGGTTAAAAATTTATAAGGCATATGGAACTATTGATGGATTGCGACCAAGAAAAGAGGGATTGCCCCAAGGCAAAAAGATAATTAATAAGCATGCTGAAGCAATCATTGAAAAAGTCATTAAGGATTTATACCTGACTAATCAAAGAATCAGTATTCAAAAAGTTGTACTTGAAGTGAAACGCCTATGTCATGAATACCATATTTTGGATGTGCCTCATGCCAATACAGTAAGAAACCGTATTGCTGCAATTAGCCAAAGGGATTCTCTTCGTAAGAGGGGGCATAAGGAAAAAGCCGATAACAAATTCACACCTGCCGCAGGGAAATTTCCTCATGCTGATTATCCACTTGCAGTCGTACAGATTGACCATACACCCGTTGATCTTATTCTGGTTGATGATTTTAACAGGCGTCCTATTGGACGACCTTTTCTTACATTGGCAATTGATGTCTATTCGAGGGTAGTTGTAGGTTATTACTTATCATTGGATGCTCCCTCTGTTATGTCGATTGCAATGAGTGTTTCTCAAGCAGTATTGCCTAAAGAGAAATGGTTAGCTTCGCGCAAGATACAAGCTGAATGGTCTGTCTGGGGAATTATGAACACTATTCATGTCGATAATGGACCTGAGTTTCACTCAGAAACTTTTAGAAATGCTTGTATGGCCCATGACATTCGTCTGGAATACAGACCAGTTAAAAAACCACGTTTTGGTGGCCACATTGAACGTTTGATGGGAACATTTGCAACCGATATTCATGCAGTTCCAGGAACAACTTTTTCAAATATTTTTGAAAGAAAAGGCTACAACTCAGATACAGAAGCAGTTTTCACATTCTCCGAGTTTGAGGACTGGTTGATTGATTTTATCTGTAATGTTTACCATAAAAGAAAGCACTCCGCTTTAGGTACTTCTCCACTACATGCTTTTGAGTTGGGTATTTTTGGCGATAAAAACACGTTAGGTTCTGGAGCTGCCAGATTGCCTGCAAATGATCATAATTTCTTTCTTGATTTTCTACCAAGTTTTGAAAGGACGATTCAAACAACAGGTGTAACAATCGATGGCCTTGCTTATTATGCTGATGTGCTAAGAGGTTGGATTAATGCCGTAGATCCTGATAATCAAAAAGAAAAACGTAAATTTATCTTTAGGCGTGATCCAAGAAATATTAGTGAGATATGGTTCTTTGATCCTGAAATCAAAAATTATTTTAAGGTTCCTTTAGCTGATCAAAGTATTCCACCATTTAGTATTTGGGAACACAAAAAGATTCAGGGACTAAAAAAGAAAACTGGCGAATATCTAAAAGATCATGAACTTGGACAGGCTCTAGCTAAACTTCGGGAACGTGTTCAGGAAGCAAGCACTAAAACTCGACGGGCTCGCAGATCATATCAGCGCAGTACCCAACACCTACAGAGTGTTAACCCTGCGTCAATTCAGGGCAAAAAACCTCAACAAAAGAGTACGATTTTGGAGCAACAGCTTGAAAGCGTATATGGTTTATTGCCTCTCGATGAGCTGGAAAATGATGAGGATATTTCATGAGTAACTATTCACATGTTTTTCAAGAGTTTCGCCCTATTGTGGAACAGTCTAATGAGGAAAGACTCTACTTCCTGGAAGAGGACCGATGGATTGGGTATCCAGCAGCCAATGACTTACTAGACCAATTGAAAGGATTCCTGACCCTGCCGAAGCGGAGCCGTATGCCCAACTTACTGGTATTGAGTAAGCCAAATAATGGTAAGACTTCAATTATTAATCAGTTCTTTAAGCTGTATGGGGAGGGTTATGTCAATGCAGAAAATAATGCAGTAAAACCTGTAATTGTTGTGCAGGCACCTGTTTCACCTGATGAAAAAGCTTTGTATATGGCTATTCTTGATAAGTTCTGGGTTCCCTTTCGAGAAAGAGACCCTGTTGCGAAGCTACGTTACCAAGTGGTTCATTGTCTTAAACTTTACGAGGTAAAACTCCTCATTATCGACGAAATGAATTCTTTATTATGTGGCAGCCCGATTAAGCAAAGAACAGTAATGAATGCAATTAAGTATTTGTGTAATGAAACACAGATACCCATTGTTGGGTTTGGTACAGAAGAAGCGATTAGTGTCCTGCGTACTGATCCACAGCATGTAAGCCGTTTTCGTGTGGTTAATTTGCCCTTATGGAAACTAGATAAGGACTTTCAGGCCATGGTAAATAAGTTTGAAAAAGTTCTTCCACTCAAACAGGCTTCCAAACTGGCTGAGCCAGCAACAGTAAAATATCTACATGATATTACTGATGGAAATTTAGGTAATCTGCGAACAATTTTACGGGAAGCTGCAAAGAAAGCTATTGTTTCTGGTCAGGAGTTTATCGACCGTAGCTTACTAGAAAGTGTGAAATAAGCCATGTGGAGGACTAGGTATGATAGGTACAACAGAAGTCCATTCATGGTTTATCCCCACGACTTTACAGAAAGATGAGGCATTGTCTTCATGGTTGATACGTGCTGCACTCGATAGTGGTTGTGACCCATTAAGTCTAACCGGGTTACTCTGGCCTAAATGGCGAATTTGGTCAGTAGATGTAGATCGAGGTTTAAGCTCAGAGCATTTACGGGCTTTGGTCAATACAACAAAAATTGATGAAAGCCAATTTGATTCAGCTACGCTTCGCAATTTCTTATTTAAATATAACTTGGATAATGGAACCCTTGATCCATGGTATCTGGTATTAGGTACAAGAAACCGCAAGCATCGAGGTGGCTGGCAATATTGTCCTAAGTGTTTGTCTGAGGATGATGTTGCCTATTTCCGTTTGCCCTGGCGCTTTGCCTGGCATACAGGCTGTATGAAACATAATCAGCGTTTACATGATCAATGTCCACACTGCCATAATGCCATTCAACCTAGGCGACTTGAAGCCCCTGATCAGGTTATGACTTGCTGTTCAATATGTAAAAAAAGCTTATTGGAGGTTAATGAACGTTTTATGGATTGTCATGCCTTGGCATTCCAAAAAATCTTTGATCAATTCTTGGAACAAGGCCGTGCTACCTATCAGGATAATTTGATTTCACTAAATGATTGGTTAACGGTGATTAAGTTATTTTCACAATTTATTAGAAAAGTTCTAGCTAGTTCATCAAATGGAAAAGGATGGGCTTTTCTTGAACAACTTAAGATTCAGGTACCCCATTCTGAGCTTATCTCGAATGGATTGGTTATTAGCCAACTTCAAGTTATCGAGAGGGAACGGCTATTTTCCTGTATTTATCAATTACTCATCATTCCCCTAGAAAAATTTATTGAAACAGCACAATCTTTAAATATGAACAGATCTTCTTTTTGGGATAAGAGAAACCAGGTGCCAGCCATATTAAAACCTATTGAAGAACAGTTGGGCTCGGTTTATAGGAACTACCCTCCAAAAAGAGCATTAGTTGATACCCGCAAACCTAAAAGTAAGGAGGCTGTAATACGAAAGTTTTTGAGATTAAAAAGAAAATCAGGATAGTGTTTGGAGGGAAACGCTATGTCTCAGTGTGATGAATGTGGTAATGCGGTTGAAAAGATACACCGACGCTATAAACAGCGTAACTATTGCCATAAATGCTATGTGCGAGTTTTTAAAAAAAGAGATTGCCCATCATGTGGTAAAAGCTCAAGATTGCACAAAACTGATCAATTGGCTGTTTGCCAAAAATGTGAAGCTAATCGCCCCTGTATTCGATGTCAACGTATTGATTACCCTGTAGGCAAAATAACGGAACAAGGATCTGTTTGTAATAGCTGCTCAGTTTATTTTAGAGAGTTTCAAGCTTGTGAACGATGTGGAGTGGCATCACAACGTTTGTCTCGTATCAGCCGTTTTGAGGATAATTTAAGAGTTTGCACAAAGTGTGCAACCCGTGATTACCAGACATGCCAAAGTTGTAGAAGATATAGGTTGGTTGAACAGGATGTTTTGTCAGGCAAGATGCTTTGTAAAAAGTGTTTAAACTGCCCACCCTTTCAATGTTTAACCTGTCAGCAACAAATTCCTGCTGGATGTGGAAAATATTGTGAATCATGTTCATGGCGAAGAATATTGGGCAATAGGATTAAAGAACTAGTTAATACATTAGTGAATCCAAGTGTTAAAGGTTACTTTGAAGAATATATGAATTGGCTTGATCATGAGGTAGGACCACATAAGGCTGCATTGCTAATTGTTAAACACATTCAGTTTTTTGAAAAAACTAATGATCTTTGGGAGGATCAGATTCCAGATTATGGTTCTCTAATACACAGATTAAGAACAAGCGGTCTACGCAAATATGAGCTCCCAATGCGTTGGTTGGTTGCAGTCCATCATCTACAAATAGATACACAGTCTAAAGGTTATTGTTCTGAATATGACCAATTGAGGAAACTGGCGAACTCATGCTCTAATTCACCACTTTCAGACCAGATTCTTCAAAATTATTATCAGTTTTTAAAAAGTAAAATATATTTAGGGAAAACCAGTATACGTTCTGCCCGTTTAGCCATGAAACCTGCTTCTGCTTTAATGTTGCTAGTTAGCCAATCGCGTTTAGATTTACCAACTATGTGGCATATAAAATATTACTTATTTAATTCTCCTGGGCAAGCTTCCGCTGCGGTTGGCTTTCTTAATTTTTTAAACAAGAATTATGGTACAAACCTTGATACTTCATGGGTATTAGATAAAAAAATGACTAAAAAGAGTAATATGAAGAAACTGGAAAAACAATTATTAGCTATCATGAAAGTTCCAGAGGAAAATTTTGATGAACTAGAGTGGATAAAGTTAGGATTGATGTATTTCCACAATTTAGATAAATCTATTTTTAATCATATGGATAGTGTTAATTTTAGTGTGCTTAATGATGGCTTTGAAGTGAAGTTTGGCGATCAGTATTATTGGATACCTAATTTATTGTGTAACGGGATTAGGTAACGTTAATGTAACTTGATAAAATTAAATCTGAATTTTAAGTTTCCAGAAGTATTTATCAGGTTAATTAGGACATTAATTTAGCTAAAAAGAATCTATTAATTAATCATAAAAGATTCTACTCAAAAATTGCTGTGATCATATGAGATGCTGTGATTGAAAATTTACCAACATAAGTTCTATTTTTATGATGGATATCATTGAGGTCAAGGGTTAGGGCTATCTTAAACCTTTTTGTTTTCAGATCTAACCATATGATTCTTGCGGCATTGAAATCAAAATAGTAATTCACCTCTGGGTATAGGGCTTTAAACAGACTCTCCTTTGCAGAAAAAACGAAAGAAAATATATAAGATGGATCGAGGCCGGTGCTGGCCATGAATTCATATTCTCCTGGATTTAACACATTTTCCATAAGATCAATTGGGACAGTAGGCTGTAAATATTCGATATCTACTCCTATTCGTTTAACAATGGGGCTTACAGCGCAAATCACAGAGTTATTAGAGTGACTTATTGAGCCTTTTATATTTAAAGGCCAATGGGGACTTCCATCTGCACTAATATCTACTTTCAAATTGCTATATCCCATTTCACGCAAAATAAAACTTGAGAGCACCCGTCCAGCTAAAAACTCAGCTTTTCTTTTTTTTACAGCTTTATATATTTTTGTAAATAATTCGGTGCCTAAAAGCTCTAATGCTAGATAATCTGAATAAAAATTGGGATCAAATTCACAGTGTATAATGGTTAGATTCTTACTTTCATCCAAAAAATAAACTTTTTTGAATTTTATGAAATTTGAAAGAACTCCATTGAATACGTCTAAATTTTGGATACTTTTTATCATATTTAAAACTTTATATACGTTTTGCAAAGTTTTTTAAATTATTGGCAGAATTAGTTATGTTTTATCAAACCAAACAACTTCAGAATTCCATACGCTCGATAAAATATGTCTATACACATGGAATTGAAGAACCTGAACACAATCATCAGGTAATCCAATTGCTACACATAATTAAGGGCGTTATCCGTGTATACGCAAATGGACGTTGTTGGGTTATCCCTCCATCTAGAGGATTGTTAATTCCAGCTGGTGTTACGCATAGTCTGATAGCTATTGGCAATGTTGATGTTCGTACAATTTTTATTGATCCAATTGCCCGTGCCGACTTAACGAATGATCTTGGCATTTTCCAAGTAAATCCCTTGTTGAGAGAGTTGATTAATACGGCAGCTGAGTTTGATGATCAGATCAACCCAGGATCAAGAGAAGAACGAATTAGCGAACTTATACTTGATGAATTGCGCTTACTTCAATTTACAGACTTCAATGTACCTATACCGACTTCACCAGAACTTAAGAACTTTTGTGAAAGGATCTCAGAAAGTTATGCGCGTCCGTGGGAGTTAGCTGATGTAGCAAATGTATTGAATGTTTCCGTTCGAACAATTAACCGTAAATTTCATGCTGAAACCGGTATGAGTTTTGGTGAATGGTTACGGCGCTCACGATTGCTAAAAAGTATGGAGCTTATGGCAAGTGGTTATTCCGTAACAAATGCGGCTTTAGAGGTAGGCTACGATAGCCAAAGCTCTTTCAGTATTACCTTTATTAAAAATCGAGTAGGTATGTCACCAAGTTCATTCGTGAGTTATCCAAATGAATTCGAAATGAAAACAATTTGATCATTTCGAAATGGCGGTAGAATTTGTCAGTATCTCTAACCGCCATATCATTACACCGATCTATCTAATAGGCTGCTGTTTTCTAAACACCTTATGACCGAACTGAATAATTGCTATACCACCTACAGTAATGAATGCACCAATCCAATTACTAATCGAAACGTGTTCTCCTAAAATCGCGATGCTTCCGAGCATTGCAAAAAAAGGCATCAATAAACTGTATGGTGAAATCTTATCAACGCTAAATTTTGTTAATAATTTATACCAAAGAATGAATGCAACTACGCCACCCAGTACTGCAGTATAAAGAAGTGCGCCCCATGCTTCTAAAGATGCATTTTGCACTGATGCTAACTGCCCTTGTTCAGTCATAAATGAGATTGCAAGTAGTGAAGGGAATGCAATCAATGATACGCCGGCATTTAGACCTACTGGATCGAATGGACCTAACTTACGTACAAAGATATTCCCAACAGAGAACATAAATGCAGATGCGGCAATTAAGAATAGACCACCAATACTAGAATTTTCTTGAGGTAGGCCGATGATGAGGGCAACACCAATCAAACTAACAGTCATACCCACCAGCCCTTGTTTGCTCATTCTCTCATTAAGAACGATTGCACCAAGCATAAGCGTAAATATGGCATTTGTTTGATAAACAATCATGCCAGCTGTAACACTGACAAACTTAAAGCCGATATAGAGTAAAGCAAAATGTGCAACGCCTTGTGCTAAACCAATTGGTAAAGCTTTCTTAAAATCACCTTTTAAGCGATTAAGGAACGGTATGAGCAAAATGAACATTATCAAGAAGCGTAACGAGACCATAAAGATAGGCGGAAACTCACCTATCCCGAATTTCAACATTACTGCTTGAATGCCCCAAATAAAGGGGACACCTAAGGCAGCTAGATACCAGAAGGTACTCATCGGTTATCCTTTATTAATTGGTAGAGTTTTCATACTCGATGCATATGTTTTTGATGTTCTCAAGTGCATCTTCTGCAAAATCGGTTAAAAATTTTTCTAGCTCTTCCTGTAGTCCGAGCTTTGGCTCTCCGGCCATTTCCCATACAACTTTACTTTCATTACTCGAGATCACTTCAACTCTCAAAAACTCCCACAAGTTTCGAATGTTTAATGATGTATTGATGATGTTGAAATGCATTTTCATTTCTTTTTCATCACGATATGAGAGCTGATCCACGACAAAATCACCAGAATCAAACGTTTTAACACGTACTTGGCCAATACCTTCTCCAATCATCTGACATTTACCAAGGCCATCAGTGAAGCGGTCAAAAGCAGAAAAATTACCGACCACAGCCCAAACTTCTGCAGCAGGGGCCATAATTGTACGTTCCATATGCAAAGTTTTTGTAAATGGAACTGAAGGGTAAAAATAACGCTGCGAATTGTTGTTTTCCATTGTTCACTCCAAAAAGTGGGCTATTAAACCCACTTGTTAGTAAAGGTGTTAAGCCGCTTTTTGTTTTTCGACAATTTGTTTGGCATTGTTGAGTGCACCAGCGGCAAACCCAGCCAAGAATGCTTCAAAATCAGCCTGTGGAGTTTCTTTATTCCATGGTGCTGCAGCAATATCCCAAATGGCTTGACTGGTATTTTCATCAATTTGAACCACGCGCATTGATGACCATAGGTTGCCGATATCCATGCTTGTATAGATTAAGGTCCAGTCCATAAGCATTTTTTCGTCATCACGGTTGTTCAGCTGCTCAAGTACAACATTCCCATCAGCAAAAAACTTATGGCGAACTGAGCGAACTCCATCGCCTGACATTTCAATGCGATTTAATCCATCAACAAATTTATCAAAGCCTGTGAAGTCACCTACAATTTTCCAAACATCTTTAGGAGCAGCTTTTATAGTCACGGCCGTACTAACTGTTTTTGTTGTAGGAAGTTGGATTAATGTTCCGCGTTGTTCTGAATAACTCATGTAATTCTCCATAGAATTGTGTTGTTGTGAAACTTGGGTTTTTTTATCTTCAGGTATTTCAATAAAGCCACTTGAAATGAGGTAGCCTAGATTCGCATCTAGTAACTGGTGATTTTTTTCTGGGTAATCCATTCCCGAAAGTCTTAAGCGGTTTTGTGTTTTTTCGAATTCGATTTTTGAAATGTCGCCAATATCTTCGTTTGTCTCATCCAAATAGAACGACACAACTTGGTATAACGCATTTGATTCATCAAGATTCAGTAACATCTCGCGCCAGTCTTTATCATTAATGAATTCAATAGATACACCGTGATGATTCAATCTTCCGACATATTCTTTCCATGTAAGGGGCATCGGATTATGGAAGTGCAATACTGGTGTGTGTTTTGTATGGTCTAAAGAAGATTCAACTAACCCTTTGGCAATAAAATCAACAGGGCATAGGTCAAATTGAAGATCCCAATCAGGGGCGATGCCTAGCTGGGCAGAACCTTTTAGTAATAACAAAATTCGGTTTTGATCGGGGAAGCAATGGCCTGTATTTGAGTGACCGGTAATATTCCCTGGGCGAATAAGCGTAACAGGCAGCCCACGTTCATATGCTTGCCAAACTAATTGTTCTGAAGCCCACTTTGTTAAGTTATATCCGTTGTTAACGAAAGCTGGCAATTCAGCTGCTGGGCCATCTTCAACAATGTATCCATCTTCAGTTAAATTACTTGCGGCACTAAGAGTTGAAATAAATACCAACTGTTTTTGCTGTTCTATTGAAGCAAGTTTGATTAAATCAACTGTCGATCTAACGTTGGAGTTATACAAGTAGTCGTAGTCATAGATATGGTTAACTTGAGCGCCATTGTGGTAAATCACATCAATGTTTTTCGCAAGAAAGGCGTAATCATTTTCGCTTAAGCCCAAACTTGGTTCGGCAAGATCTCCGCAAACAGTCTTAATTCGTGGATTGCCTGTTAGGTCATTTACACCATACTTTTGGAAGTTATCGTTAAGCTTTTGCAAAGCTGCTTCAGGTGATGATGCTCGAACATGACAATAAATAGTCGCTTCAGTAAGCTGAATTAATTGCTCAAGGATATGCATACCTAAAAATCCGGTTGCTCCTGTTAGAAGAACCGAACGTGGATTAAATGCATGAGCGTTTTTAATCTCTAAAGGTTGAATCTCTTGATCCAGAACTATATCTGAATAAATACGATCCGAAATCTGTGCACCTTTCGACAATTCATTCGAAGTAAGTAAATTACTCAAAGCTTCGATCGTTGGGTTTTCCATGAATCGCGCTAAAGTAAAGCTGCCTTTGAAGCTTTTTTTAACAGTAAGGAGCATTTTGGAAACAAGTAAAGAATGTCCGCCCAAATCAAAAAAGGAAGATTTAAGAGTAACTTCTGTCAAATCTAGATCTAAGGCATTGGCCCAAATATGGCGCAATTCAGTTTGAAGATCAGTCCATTCCTCTTCTACTTCAACTGTAAAGCTTGTTTTAATCTCAGCTAAGGCCTTCCGATCTATTTTGCCATTAATAGTGAAGGGGAATTCTTCTACTTCGACTATGACCGAAGGCAGCATATAATTTGGAAGAATGTTGACTAATTTGTCACGTAGATCTTCTGTAGTGACACCATTAGCTGGGTCTTTAACAAAGGCTTTAATTTGTTTTTTACTGTCCGCGATAACAACACATCCAGCATAAAAACCGGTTGCTAAGATAGCATTTTCAATTTCACCAATTTCTACGCGGAAGCCGCGAATTTTCAATTGATTGTCCTGACGTCCAACAAAATTCAACTCACCATTAGCATCCCAATAGCAAATATCACCAGTCCGGTACATGGTTTTAAATAAGCTAAACCCTTTTAATTTTACAAACCGCTCTTGTGTTTGTACTTCATCATTTACATAACCGGGACCAACACCTTTACCAGCGATATACAACTCGCCATGTTCAAGAGTTTGGCATGCTTTCCCATGCTCATTAATCAAATAAATTTGAGTATTCTCAATAGGCTTACCAATTATTTTATTATTGCTGTTTAGACTGAATTTTTTGAATGTTGCCAGTACAGTACATTCTGTAGGACCATAAATATTAATCAGGCTTGTATGTTGGGACCAATAATTAATAGCAGTGTTATCGCAAACATCACCACCAGTAATAATGTATTTCATTGATGGCCATTCATACTGCGGTAATGCAGAAAGCATGGCTGGAGGAATAAAGCAGTGAGATACACTTTCCTTACGAATTAGCTCGTTTAGTTGATCGAAATCATGGCGTTGTTCATTTGAAGGAACAATCAGCTTTGCGCCAGCAATAAGCGTTGGAAAGATATCTAATAAAGATGCATCAAATGAAACTGTTGTAAATTGAAGGCATCTAGATGTTGGATCAACTTGAGCTTCATTAATGTACCAATTGCAGAAGTGTGCAATGTTATTGTGAGTTAACTTTACCCCTTTAGGCATTCCAGTAGAACCTGAGGTAAAAATCATGACAGCATTTGTGTCAGATACTTCAGGTGTTTCTATTGCTAAAATATTACTAGGCTGTATTTCAAGAATATCTACAGAAACCGATTTTACAGCTGTTTCAAATTGCAATGAGCCAATAAGTAAATCAGGTAATGCACCGGATAGAATATTGTGAATCCGTTCTTCTGGATATTCTGGGTCAATGGGCACATAGCAAGCATTTAACTTAAGTGTTGCCAGGATCGCAGCATAAAGTTCAATTGATTTTGGCAATGCAAGTGCAATGATTGATTGCTGAGGTTTTGCTTCAAGTTGAGCTGTAATATTCGTTGCATATTGCGTTACTTTTACTTCCAATTCAGCATAAGTGATCGATTGATTACCGTATTTAATGGCTGTATTCGTTGGATATAACGCTGTTGTCTGGTCAAAAGCTTTATACAGATTCTTAGTATACAAACGATCTGATTTGCTCTCATTTGAATGATGCCAATAACTCAATACATCTAGATCAATTTCGTCCACGTTGGCCAATTCAAAGCCTGAAGGTAATGATTTATCGGTGATTTCATTCGATAAATGAACCAGCGTATCCGATACAACACCTTCAAAAGCGACTAACAACTTTTTGTTAACATCGGCACCATTCAAAAAATCTTGATCAGGAATTTTTGAACTAGCTATCAAGACAGTATTTTTCTCAGAAAACTGTAAAGCAGAAATGGTATATGCCTTTTCATCATCTGAATAATTGATACTGAGAAAAATTGAGTCAGCTGCGTCAGAGCCAGCATACTTTGGATCATACCGTTTAAATTGATAGTCAAAATTGGACGGACTTGATGCAATATTTTCAAGAACTACATCATGACCTAATTCATAAATGTGAGACTCAATTTCACTCGAAAAAGGGCAGCTTTGATCTAATTTTATAGTTAGTAATTTCATTTGTTATACCACCTTAAAAATATTGTCCCAGAAGATTTCGAGTAGGAGCGTGATCAGCGATGCCAGATGAAACCAGGAATCTTCGAATATTCACGATCATTGGGTGCTGGCCTGTGATTGGATAGCCGTCTACCGTACTTTCAATGAGCTTCTTTTTTACAATTGGTGGAAGAGACAATTCATTAATTAGTGCTGTATCGAATTCTTTCTGAATATCATTAGTTAAGTACTCTTCAAGAAAAGTAGGAATTACTGAGCCAATTGCTAAACGTGATTCTTCACTAATAGATGACCAATAAATTTTGCAGATTTCTGTCCAAAACTTTGCATGACGTCCTTCGTCAGCTAAGTGATCAGACATAATGCCTTTAATGGACCGTTTGATCGTTGCATCCCTAGAGAATGCAGCAACATCATTCGTTACTGTGTTTTCGGAAATAGCTACAGCGATCAGCTCCATACCTGATTTATGAAAAGTATCATCAAGGAGTGCAATTGCTCGTGGGATAGCTCGGCTCAACTCAATTTCGTTGAATTCTCTGAATGGATCTATTCCAGTTTGCTGTTGTAATTGATTCTGAAAATCCATTGCTACAAATGCATGATAATCTTCATCGATCACTACAGACATCGCATCATGTTTAACCGAAAACGGAAAGTCGAAAGGGAAGCGGCCCTTAGCAATATCTGAAGCTGTTTTATTAACAATTTCAGTTTCAAAAATAATGATGTCTTTTATGTATTTATAAAGGCTTTGAAGCAAGATCGTGTCTTGAACATTTTTTCCTAATTTTTCAATAATTGGATCAAAGCAAAGGGGCTGGCGTTCTTTTGGGTAGTAACAAAGCTCATCATCTTCAATGATTCGTCTTGGACGAGTACGAATAGTAGCTTTCTGTTCCCATGAGTCGGCGTGAGTCTGATAGTTCATTATTGTATTTTCTCTATTAAATTATATTCTTCAAATTAGTAGTAATGAATTTCAAGTAAGATGCAGCCACTTTCACTGCAGAAAGGTCCATGGTTGGTTCCAGCTGGCCGTAAAAAGTATGCGCCGGTTGTATATTTTTGCTTGTTAAGCAAGCTATCTTTGTCTAATAAAATTTGGTCACCAGAAACCAGATAAACTTCTTCGTGGTAATCATGGATAAATACTGTTTTTGTGCCAGCTCCAGCATTGAACCGAACAAAACGCGTTCTCACTCCCGTTTTTGTGTCTGTGTTTAAAGTATCTTCAATAACTATCTGCTCAATCCCTGCGTCAAAACCTGGCGGTGATTCCCAATTTTGATTAGGTATGTGTAGGACTTTTTCCATTACTTCTGTTACTCCTGATATAAAAAAACTCACCTTATGAGCGAGTTTTTGTTTGTTTAATTTTTCATTGAATTGTTAACCGCGTTTAACGTTGCTTGTAGCAATGTATTTAATGAGTCAGCATCAATTGAAACACCGTGATAACTACGTTGAGATCGCGTTTCAATCTCTACATATGTCACTGCACGACTATTTGTGTTGCCGCCAAGTGTATGTTCAGAGTAGTCCTTAATATTTACATCAATACCAAATGAATTCTTAACTGCATCCATTAAAGCAATAAGTACACCGCTGCCTTTACCTGAGAATTCAACTAAGTTTCCATTGTGGTTGAACTTGCCATGGATATGCTGTTCTTTGTTGACCGATTCACTCTTGTATTCGACAAGGAATAGATCTGGATTTGGGACAATTCCATATGAATCACGGAATAACTGCCAAATATCACTTAGGCCCATTTCGCAGCCAGAGAAGTTCGTATAAGCCTTTACTTTTTCACTGAAATCTATCTGCAGATTGCGAGGTAATTTCAAACCATGGTTTTGTTCAATGAGCCATGTAGCACCACTCTTACCAGATTGGCTGTTAACGCGAATAACTTCTTCGTATGTGCAACCTAGATCATTTGGATCAATTGGAAGGTAGGGGATATTCCAGAATTTTTCGCCAGATTCAAAACGATGTGCAAACCCTTTTTTAATTGCGTCCTGGTGAGAGCCAGAAAAAGCAGTAAATACAAGTTCCCCGGCATATGGGTGGCGTGGATGGACAGGCAAGTCATTGCAGTATTCGGCAATTTTTACAGTCTTCTTGATGTCATTAAACTGCAAAGTAGGGTCAACACCTTGACTATATAAGTTCAAAGCCAAAGTTAAGATATCTACATTACCTGTACGTTCACCGTTACCAAATAAACAACCTTCGACCCGTTGTGCACCAGCCAAAATACCAAGTTCAGCTGTCGCAACACCAGTACCACGGTCATTATGTGGATGGATGCTGATAGTCACATGATCAAGATTGCTGAATTGGCGAATGAATAGTTCAATTTGATCAGCAAACACATTAGGCGTATTAACCTCAACAGTTGTAGGCAAGTTCAAGATTAATGGCCGTTCAGCTGTCGGCTGCCATAAGTCTTTAACAGCTTCACAAATCTCTAATCCAAATTCTAACTCTGTAAAACAAAAGGTTTCAGGGGAATATTCTAAACACCAGTGGGTACCAGGATTTGAGTTACACAATTCTTTTACTAAACCAACAGCATCCAATGCCAATTGAATCGTTTGTTCTTTAGTATTCCTGAACACAATCTCGCGGAATACGGGTGCGGTAGCGTTATAAACGTGAACAATCGCTTGCTTTGAGCCTTTTAAAGATTCAAAGGTTTTCTTAATTAACTCTGGTCGAGCCTGAGTCATAACTTGAATCCAGACATCATCAGGAATTAGCTTTTGATCAATTAATTTACGAACAAAATCGAATTCAGTATCAGAAGATGCTGGAAATGCAACTTCAATTTCTTTAAAACCACATTGAACAAGATGATTGAAATACATGAGCTTACGATCATGATCCATTGGATTAACGAGTGCTTGATTACCATCACGCAAATCTGTAGAGCACCAGCGCGGAGCTGATTTCAGCTGATTGTTCGGCCAAACGCGATTTGTATTTGACACAACATTTGCTGGTTTATATTTGGTTGATGGATTGGTAATCATGGGAAGCACCCTTAACAAAGTTCATCTTCATTGTAGGATGCTGATAAAAACTTGCTTATTCAGGCTGGACGTCCTCGTATCCGAAAGTGCCAATTTAATAAAAAATGCTTTTTATGTTAGAACTATGAAAATAAAGTGTAATAGTCCAGTGACCCCTATGACTATGTTTTAACAGGGGCTGGTTTTCAGCACTGAGAAAGTAATTCTTCGATCTAAATCTCTCTTTGTGTTGGAAACCCTTTGAACATATCACTTACATAGGCATACAGATCTAGCCTATTCAAATTTGCATACTGGATTAATGCCGTTATATTGGCAATCATTAGCAACAGTGCAGCGAGCTAGTAAACAACATGGTTGCATGTTCGATGTCTAGGATCAGGGTGCATCTGATTTTCGATCCAATTATTGCAAATAGGTAGATTGCCACCGTCTAACAAGCGGAGCTTGCTAGTTTAGATCCAGATATTGCAAAAAAACTACCAATATCGATGTTACATATTATAGATTGGCTTGAGCGATTAATTGTTGAATCTCAAATGGATTAGTAAATATTTATTGATATTAATCTGATTGCAATTGTAAGAACCATTGTTAGCAATGGTTCAAGGAATGTGTGTTTTAGGAAACTCAGGGCAATCATAAGAAAGTTCTTTATTGATTATTGAAACAGCAATAGGATTACTTGAAAGAAGCAAAGTATTCGAGCAAACGAATTTTAATAGCTTACAGGTTCGTTGATCGTCCATAATTATGCTCAGGCTTTTGAGCCATAATAATCATAATTTTTTCCTTCTTTTTCTTAAGTTATTTTAATATTGGTAATTCCAATTTTCCTTAGAGCATTCAATAAGGTTGATTCACCTTCTGACAAACCAGTAGATTTTGAATGTCTAAAAACAAATAATTGGGTGGCCATACTGGAGCCCAAGAGAGTTTTTGTATAAGAGCCTTCGGATAGAGGTAAGCTCTCCATGAGATCAGAAATATATTGTTCAAATTGTTCTAGGGTCCTTGACCTAAATATTACTCCAGCATGCCCACGTTCTTTGAGAACGCTTTCTCCCTCTACAGTTGAAATATAAGTCGCTGGTTGTATATCGAAAATATAAACTGGTGGGCAATTTACAAGGGATAATCGAATGACCAATGCCCCACGGGGGCGTGTCTTGGATGAGTCAGCATAACACCAGTTTATATGAGCTTGTTCTTCTGAGTCTGTAATAAAGGCCATGAGAGTTGGTTTATCATTGTAATTAAACTCTTCTTCAAAAGTGTAGTAGTGTACTGTATTGATAATACTAGGATTTAATCTACATGCTTTTAAGCAAGCTTTCCAAAGGCCTATAATTCTTCCATGATCTGGAGCTTCAAACTCTGTTGCTTTATCTTGATCAGTAGTCGGTTTGATCTGGGAATTAAGCACTTCTGTAGAGCTATCAGGTTCTCCTGTACCAATTATATTTATTTCTTTTATATTTTTCTTTCTCTGTGGTTGGGTGATGATTCTTTCATACTTCGTTTTACTTTTTTCCCCGATAGGGCCTTCACCCAACCATGTAAATTCATGACCTAAAATAACCGACTGTGATAATGGTTTGCGCCCCCCTTGATCTTCAGATACGTTAATCTGACCAGGACCTAGTTGCAACTGAGGAGGGTTAGGGGTGTTTAAATCTACGCTTTTCTTAAAGCGGCGAATTACTTTTGGAACACGTCTGATGAGTGTTTGATCAGGTAATTCTATTCCAAGAATTGTCAAAGCTAAAAAGGTATTGGTATTAGGAAGACTGAAACCTGAGACCTTAATCTTTCTCGTTTCTTCATGCCACGGCATTACTTTAGGGTATATATGGTTTCTTTGAGTAAAATTATCATGTTTTGCAATGCTGCTAAATAAGATCCTTACGGCATTCTGAGTATATTCGCTGTATTTATAGTAGGCAATAAATACATGATCATCTGATGTGAGGCTATCACCTATAAGGATCGTCCAGGCATTTTCTTCTTCTGGATGAGGGGTGTAGAGTCGTTCATGTCTTTCGGCCTCATCATATGTTGTCAGAATTCTGGGAAGTTCTGTAGATAGACCATATCCTCTCACCAGAAACTCAAAACAAGGTACGAGTAGTTCCTTATATCCCTGATCCTTTAAGGAGAAAGAAATACAATTCTCACGTTGGCCCGGATTAATATAAAATTTATTCCTATCTGAGAAGAAATGATCTATTTTCCCTGTCTTTTCGTCTCGCTTATATGTTTGAACATAGGTATGTTTAAAATCCGTATGGTCAATATCAAACTCCCGTATTTCCAAGGGAATATATTTAACCAATCGTTCATGGTGCCAAACTGTACCAATAGGCCAAGACACCAAATCTGTTATATTGGCATCAATAAAAATAAAATTATCTGTGGGTGTGTCATCTTCTAGAAGTTCCCTAAAAGCAACATGAACTTTAGGTTGGGTATTTCTACGTTCAGCTTTTGCTAACGCCCCATACCACCACACCATTAAGAACTTTTCAGCATTGGATTCAAGAACTTTGAATGCGGGTGATTTTTTTTTATCTGAAGAGTTATCAGTATTTTCTTCATTAGAATGATTGTTCATGATCAACCTATCTATTGGTAATATTATCGACTAGTCAATTCTTCTTATAAGTTCAGTTCGGCTGTAGGGATATATTGTCCATCTACCCAATCGTAAAGCTGGATATCGCAAACACCATTCAAGCGATGTCCCAAGACCATTGCAAAAACTGAGGGTGCTTTAATAAAGAGGTGTAATTTAGATAACTTATTTTCGGATTTAAATGAAACTACAGCAGATTTTGCCTCTCTGACAGCAAGATTTAGAGTTTCCATATTATCAATGGCATGAGAGCTTTCTAAATTCAGTCTAGGTAACCTCTTTACTTCATTAATCGTAGAGTCAATGTCTTTACCTATAGCTGTAGGAAATCCAATAGTGACTATGGCTTCAGTTTCACTCTGTAGCTCAACCGAGTCGATTTTAGTAAAAAATTGTCCCTCTTTCTGTTTATGGTCATCAGTGCGATAAATGAGGCCATTATGTTCTATTTCGAGTAGGAAATTACGTGTGGCACTAAAAACATAGCCAAGCATACATGCAGTGGACATTCTTTGTTTGCCATCTATAAGGACGGTTCTACGGTCACCACTGTTATGAATGAAATCCCCAATCGATACTGCTTTTTTGATTAGGCTGTTCCAGTCGCTGGAGGTTTTTTGAGCACGATCAGGACCATTGAAATCACTAATATCTAAGTTTAAGTCTTGGTGCTGACTGGATGACGCTGAAAGATTAATTTTAATAGGATCTGATAGCCACTGGGTTCTATCTTCTTCAAGAGCATGGCAAATAAAATTTTCAAAGTCTTTGCGATGTATTGGGCCAAAAGAAGAACGAGAAATCAGGTTTTTAAACTGATCTCTTAACTGTTTGGCTTTACGTGTAGTGAGTTCGATATTGGATAATTTCTCTTCTATTTCGCCTATAAATACAGAGTCGCTATCTTCCGCATTGAAAGACAAGAAATCAACATGATCAAGTGCAAACTCAGCAAGTGAGGTTTCGAATCCCTTATCGCTACACCACTGAATAATATCCTGACGACTTTTTTGTAAAATCACAGAATCTGCACTGTATGAAGAGCCAACGCCTCTAATTCTTTCAATCTGGGCAAGAAATGGGTGAAGTGTAGAGGTATAGAGTGGGCATACTAAACCAAAGCGAGTAAATTCACTTGATGGAATATCAAATGCCTCCTTGAAGCGCTTAAGTTCTTTCCAGAAGTCTGTAGAAGTCAGCGAATGATTTTTAGCTTCATACATG
Source organism: Acinetobacter sp. ANC 5045 (assembly GCF_004331005.1). Classification (NCBI taxonomy): domain Bacteria; kingdom Pseudomonadati; phylum Pseudomonadota; class Gammaproteobacteria; order Moraxellales; family Moraxellaceae; genus Acinetobacter; species Acinetobacter sp. ANC 5045. The sequence continues at coordinate 50,336 of NZ_SJNS01000015.1, forward strand.
ACACGCTGGAAATCTTTCTCTGAAGAGAAGTAGCAAACCTCAACATCACCTATTGATTCACTCACAATGTGACTAAAAGCACTTTCAGATAGCCATAGTGGCAAGTTCTTTAATACAAAAGCATCTTGATATTCAAACCCTACTCGTGCAATTGCACCACCAGTTGATTGTTTTTCTAACAGACTTGCACTCATTATTATCTCTCTAAATCCAGGGTGGATCGGTAATAGGAACCATCTGGTAGGTAGGTGTAGGCGCTGCCCTCAAGATGATTGTTTTTTAAATGGAAAATTAGTAAGACTACAAAATTTGCACCCACTTTGGGATCGGACACCAATTCCCTCATGGTGTGATGGTCTTTACTGCTGGGTTGTACACTAAAGAGAGGATGGCTATGCCATTCACCTAAATAGTTAAATTTTTGATAATTATTGTTTGTTGATTTATGAAAAAGGCGGATTGCTTTAATAGCATCCGTAATTCCACGTACAAAGGATGCTATCGTCCCACTCTTTTGAACAGTTAATGAGCTAACTCTAAAATGGTTTGTACCTATATGCTCACCCATTAAAACACCGCCACATTCGTGAGTTCCAGACTTCAATAGGGCTTTTATCAGTAAATTTTGTATATCAGTAGGAATGGATATTTTCAGCATCAGTATTAACCTTTTATCGGTTCAGGCTCTTCAATAGAATTGCCATTTTCACTTTCAGATATCTGTTTATCTGTAGGAGATTCTGTTACTAACGCACCTGAACAATCGATAGGATGAGTATCAAAAGGACATTGAAATATCCAATATTTACGGAATCCTATTAAATATGCTGAATAGGGATAAGAGGATTGCTCATCAATTGTGCATAAAGTATCTAATGTGAACTGCGTCATAGACGCTGCAAGAGCCGTTACATCTGCATCTGATGCAATATATGTTTGGTTTTGTGTTTGAAAGCCGTAATTATTAACCTTGCCCTCTGGAATTGGTTCCAACGTTTGTAAGACACCATAAATATGATTGCGAAGTTCTAAGGGGGAGGCATCTAACGTTGGGCGACTACGGGCCATCATTGCTCCACCACCGCCACCAAAGATTTCACCCCAGACCATTGCAATATGTTTTCTTTTAGCAATTGCAGCTAATGTTAAGAAAGTATGTGTATTTGCTGTCGCATCAATAATCAGATGACATGTGGCAATGGCATTAGCGATATTGGAATTTAAATGAGGATTTTCCTGTCCACCAATTTGTATTTCATACGTTTCAACTTGCATGTCTAATACTGTTCGTTTTAATGCTCTTTCAACAGCATGGGTTTTAGCAAAGCCAACATCTAACCAGCTGAGTTCATTACGGACAAGATTGTGTGGGGCCAGAATATCATCATCAATAAGTAGAAAGTTTTTACAGCCCGACCGTGCCAGTGAAATTGCAATTTTACTTCCTAACGATCCAAGACCTACAATTGCTATCCTTGTATTATTGAGATGGCTAAATTGTGCTGGCAATCTTTGATTCTGATCATCATGTAGATTAATAGCAGGATAACTTACGAAAAGTGGTGCTGTATTATTAATCAAGAATAGTTCCAAGTTACCCTTTAAGTCATATAACAATATAGGCTGTATGGAATTTGTGAATTCCTCTTGAGCAGGCCATAAATTGCCTAAAAAGGATTCTAATGAAACTCTGTCATTTACGGATTCCTTTAATTGAGGAACAGAATCAATTCGTATTGCCCATCCAGACAATTCAAATCTTTCATTAGAAAATGATGGTACGATGTCAGGTAGAGGTTTGTTCTGAATATTTGTTGGAACAATAACGGTTTTGTCTCGAAAGCTTGAGATGGCAATCTTAAAATCCATTTTCTCAGAATCACTACCCAAGAGTATGTGACGTAACATAGGTGTTTCAATGAACCTTTCTGAAACACCTCTTAATTTTTGACCTATTGTTTCAGAATGCCTAGATGGTACAGGTTCTACATTCATCTCCAATACAGTCATTGCATCTGTTAATAAAAGAAGCTGGGCACTTCTAACTAGATCCACTCCACTGATATTGGTATTCCAATTATCTGGTCCATATTCTAGACACAGCACTCCTGAACCACCATACTGGTGCAAGATACTCCATCTTTCACCAGATTTTTGTGGGCGTATATATGCTGGTAGCTCTGGGAAAAGCTCTGGATATACTAAAACACCATTAAAATCTATAGTTCCTATCTTTAGAGAGAAGTTCAAATGCAATTCATTTGTGTCTGTTGAGTTCCACTCCTGAATCTTAAAACTATTTTTCTCTTTCTCAAGATCAGTCAATAACTGCCGTTCTTGAGCTAGGCGTTCTAATGGTGTTTTTAGCAGTTCCATTACGCAAAGCCTCCTGGTTTATTTGGATAAACAGGGGTTGATGGAAATGTTAATCCCGCACCTAGAGCAGAACGGATTAAAGAGCTGGCCATATCAGCAGAGTTTGCACTTTTGTGTGATGCCGAACGTGGAAAACGATTACCCAAAACCTGCCGCCATAGGGCTAATGCTTTATCATCATCTGTTTCATTTAAGGCGTTTCGTGCAATAGCAGCTTGTTCTTCTACCTTTTCATAAAATTTTTTGAACTCATCTGCTGTAACCGCAGAAAAAATATTATTGCCTGCAACACCAGGATCTTCTAAATGTGGAATTATGCCTAGTGACGCATAAATCCCATAAGAATCCCTGATCGTTTCTAAAAGATAAACAAACAACTTTTCATAGTTGGATTCGTAGTAATTCATATGCTTGGCAACCAGGCATTCTAAAATGAATCCTTTTGGTCTTTTTAAATCAGACAAGTTCTCACGACGCCACCATTTAAATAGCTTCACAAGAGGCTTAAATCGACCATTTGCATTTTTATTCACCTCAACAGTCCACTCGGTATGGGCTGGAGGGTTGGTAACTAGCCATTCTTCAAGATGAATGTCTGGAATCAGATAGCCGCCATATCCATCTGAAATGATAGGGACAACATCCATATCAACTTTTTTCAACTTAACATTTACTGAACGACGGTTAACGGTAAGATCGGTATATCCAATATCCTTTAATGCCGTATGTACTGCATCAAGGACAATTTGAGGATCATCATTAATTGTGTGATTTGTAAGGGCAATAATATCTACATCTGGCCTTTGTGTGATTCCGCCTATGGTAGTCGGACGTACTGCCGTATTTCTTTTATAAGAACCTGATAAGAATGTATGCACATGTACTTTGCTGAATTCATTATGCACTTTTAAAGCATCACGAAGCGTATTATGTGCGCTTGAACAATCATTAACCGTTGTTGTAGATGGTTCAATATCGGAAAGTAGGTCAAGAAACTGCTGTTGAGTTGTCATAATTCTCTCTGAGCCCATGTACTAAAATGGGGCATAAAATTAAGTGCGTTCAGAAAAATTAAGTAACCTACTGCTGTGAACTTTGTTGCATAGCAGTAGGTTATTTAACCTTGTTTACGATATTGAGTTTGAGTTATCAGGATCATCCGATTTTTTATTACGGATAGCATCCTTTTCTTCTTTCAATGGCCGAGTTCTAGGAAATTTAAAATATCCAGTTGGATGGACAATAATTTTTCCAGATTTATGGCGATAAGATTTACAAAACACAAAGTCTTGATTTTCAGTAGGCATTGTTAGCCCTCCTATTTTGGCGGCTCGTTTTTCAGGGCGCATACCAAAATAAGCGGGTAAATCTTGAGATTTACGGGCCTAAATGTTAGAATGGGGTTCTGACAGCCAGATCTAACATGAGGTATGCGTAGGGCTTAGAGCCATATGCCTTTCCTGTGTGAAAATCTATCAAGCCGACTCTACCCAATAGAGTCGGCTTTTTAATTTATGAAACCATCTCAATAGTCTCCATTGAATCTAGGTCAAAATAATATAGTTTTTTAAAGTCATCTTCATATAAGTCAAATAATTGAGATAACTCACTAATTACAGATGTTGATGTTTTTTTTGCATCTATTGCGTAGTCAAAGAGCATTGAAGCTACTCTATATGTCGCTTCTCGATCCAATTCATTTGGTTCAACTTTACGATAACCACGCATAGCCATTTGCCGCCATAAATTGGCACTTTGACTTGAAGTTATAGCTCCTAACTCTGACGCCCTATAGATTAAGGCTGCCATTGAGGTTTTCCATTCCTTTTTAAGTCTTAGATAATGAGCTAAATTGGTTGAACCTAATTGGTCAATAATTTTTTCTTCTGGCATTAAAAATTCGGCAGCAAAATCATTTGCTTCTTTTTCCATGAATTCAGATGGCTCTTCATGGAGGACCAAATGCCCAAGTTCATGTGCTAATGTGAAGCGTATTCTGTCATTTGGCTGATTTGCATTTAGAAATACGCATGGAGACACACCATGCATTTTTAAGGATACGCCATCAACATTGTTATCTTTAAAGTCGCATAAAAAGACTAAAACCCCTGCATCTTCCACAGTGGCAGTTAGGTTTTCAAGAGGTTCATTTCCTAACGCCCACAATGATCTAAGCTTTTTAGCCGCTTCATGAGGAGTGCTTACATCTAGGCCAATTTTAAAAGTTGGTAAGGAATTTTTTCTTTTTGGCACATTTGTGAACAATTCTAATGTTTGTACATGGCCCATTTTTAACATCATTTCAGCATTCATGCGGCTCAATGCTTTAGCTGTGGTGGAGCTTTTTTTTCTATATGCATGCAAACTAATTGGTAGTGCATTTAGCTTTTCAATATGTTCGAAAAATCGTATAGGGAAATGTAGGGCATTGGATAGATTTTGGATAACTTCATCGGAGGGTTTTAAGTCCCCACTTTCAATTTTAGATAATGAAGCCTGGGTAATAGACTGTCCCATTACAGCAATTAGTTCAGTTTGACTAAGACCACGAAAGTTTCGTGCAATACTAAGCATGTCAGGATTGAAATGAGTCATATTCACCTCCAAGATCATTGACTTACAGATCAAGTTAATCGAATGATAACTGAACAAAAAAGCGCATGCAAATTTTTCTTCAAATTATTCCTAAAATGTTTCGTTTTTATCTAATCTTGCTTTATGTGGTAGTAGTTTTTTATTCAGGCACAATATATAGTGTTTTTGATTTTACATTTTATTTGATTTTTTTAAATTTACTTGAAATCTTATATCAAAATTTGAGCATGAGAATATTATGGCAAAGATAGAAAATGATCAGTGTTCTTGTGAGAGGTAGCTTAACTTTTGAGTATTTAGAAAAGGCCACTATATTAAATCTTTGATCATTTTTTTTGGGTGTTAAAGTGATTTATTCTTATAAAAATCAGGTTTAAGGGCGATTGGGTTTTTTGGGTAAGTTAATTTTGATTGTTTGAGGCGAGATAATGACTGAAGATGCGAAATGTAAGATTCTAGATATTCTGTTGGAAAAGTGGAAGAAAATTTTACTTGGGCGTTATCCTGGCTGTGAAGAGTTAATTGAATTAGCACTTAAAAATCTTGAAGCATTAACAGAACGCTTTTATGGTTATGAACTTAATGATACCCAATTCGACACGGCTATTTTATTAGAACAACAATATCATCAAAGATTGGGTGAATTAATTGTTGCTGATCGTCTTTTAAGAGATGGATTTGAATTGAGTAGTAAAGATTTCGGACCTGATTTCAAAGCTACAAAAAACGGGAAAACAGTTTGGTTTGAAGTTGTTAGTCCGAATCCAAATTATGAAATGGTTCAAATCTTGGAAGATGTGCAAGGACGGTTATTCCCAAAACATGAAACTAATTGTCGAGAGAATTCTTTAGCATTGTTGAAAATGACAGGGGTTATAGGAACTAAGGCTAATATTATAAAAGGTTATATTGAGAATAAAATTATTCCTGAAGATGAGCCAGTTGTAATTGTTGTAAATGACTCATTGTTTTATCCACTAGATGTCTATATGGTTGGGGTAACTGAAGAGGTACAAAAAGGGTCAAGTGGCTTACCACTTGTTATAGAAGCTTTATTAGGTTTAGACAGGCCTTATTGGCAGCCTCCAGAATCCCCAACTGAGCCTTATCAACTTAAATGGAATACAAGAACTGATGTATTCAAAGATAATGGCAGTCCTGTATCAACAGATAGATTTCAATCGGACGAATATAAACATATATCTGGTGTGTTTGTAATGACTGCACGAGAAGATTACGGAATTAGCCTTTCTGTATATGGTGATGAAAAAAATGTAGGCTTATTGGTTAAGAACCTAAATAGTAATAATATTCTGCCAGATGGCCTACTTAAGACACGCACTTATGATAGTAATGAATTGCGTAAGTTAATAGATCCAACTATGCGTAAGCCAATAACTAGTTTAGTTACCCGCACTTTACATGGGCAGTATTTCTTCATGGTTCAGCATCTGAACAAACTTTCCCAAGAACATGTAATAGAGGAATCGAAGTAGAAAATAAATTTAATGAAAAATACAAATACAAAAGATATGGCTGAAGTTTTTAAAAGTTAGGAATACATTTGACTATTTTGAAGCAATTTACTCTTCTTTTAGGTGTTGTTAACTTTTTTAATTTTGTCGCACAGTTCTTTGTAATGTCGCATAGTTCTTTGGAAATGACAGCCTCCACCGACCAAGGCTACAGCAGAAGCGGTATGATGTGGGGCGCGAAAAGGACGCTGTCCAAACGTATGCGGGCTATTGGCCACTGAATAGATACTGGCAACCTCTAAATTTTCCTGCATATTCAATGGCGGTAAAATACTGGAAAGCCTAGATGCCAATAAGGTTTTGCCTGTACCGGGTGGGCCTTTGAATAGCAATGAATGTCCACCTGCAGCCGCAATTTCCAAAGCACGTCGTGGGCGCAACTGTCCTTTAACATCGACTAAATCAAAGGCGGAATGTGATAACTGTGGTTGGGCAGTCGCGGTGACTTTATTTAAAGGCTGGCTTTGTGCCAAATGTTCGCAAACTTGTTTTAAATGTGTGGCGGCAAAGACTTCAAAGTCAGGCAATTGAGCAGCTTCTTGTGCATTTTGTTCAGGTAAAACTAAACAGTGCTGTGCCTGTTGGCAGGCAATCGCAATACTCAGCGTACCTGTAGTTGGACGCAATTGACCATCTAAAGCCAGTTCACCAATAAATTCTAAACCATCGCTACTGTGTTCGGGCAGTTGACCTGAAGCAATCAAAATGCCCAAAGCAATGGCAAGGTCAAGGCGAGAACCATCTTTAGGTAAGTCTGCTGGTGCTAAATTAATGGTTAGACGTTTGCTTGGAAATTGAAAACCACTATTGATAATGGCAGAGCGTACCCGATCTTTACTTTCACGGACTGCCGCTTCGGCTAAGCCGACAATCGTCAAAGAGGGTAAACCCTGACTTAAATGGACTTCGACTTCAATGGCAGGGGCGTGCAGACCCAATAGCCCCCGTGTATATACTTTGGCAAAAGACATTATTATTATGATCCGTTTTGGTGCGTTATTTTTATAGGTGTTTGGTCTTTTATGGCACTAAATTGGTGCTTATTTTTTGAGCTGCATCTTTTGTTCGAGCATTTCGACTTGTTTTAACAATTCATTTAAACGCAAATTGGCATTATTCAGCGCAGTACGCTGACGATCTAGCTCATCTTGAGAGACCACATCCATTTTTGTCACGGCTTCATTCAGTAAAGCACGTAAATTATGTTCTAAATCTTTTTTGGGTTGTTCAATTTGTTCCAAAATGGCTTGTAATAAAGTTTCAATCATTGTTGTTTCCACACAGATGGACAAAGGTAGGCAGTGTAGCACTGGTCTTTAATAGACTATAGCATTTCAGACGAAATATGGATTTATTCGATGAGTAAAATCGTAAATCTTCTAGTAAATATGTCTATTTTTTGAAGATCAAAACCATATAAATGTATAAAATAAGGTATAAAGAAAACTCATGTCACGGTTTCTAATTTCCCCCGACCTTAGAACTTTGGCATGGAATTTGAACATAAAACCTTACTGGTGAATTAAGCCGAAGGAAAACAAACATGAAGCTCGTAACTGCAATTGTAAAACCCTTTAAATTAGATGATGTGCGTGAAGCATTATCTGAAATTGGTGTTCAAGGGATCACCGTAACAGAAGTCAAAGGCTTCGGTCGCCAAAAAGGTCACACCGAACTTTATCGTGGCGCTGAATACGTCGTTGACTTCTTGCCTAAAGTTAAAATTGAAATCGCAATTAGCGATGAAATGGTGGATTCGGTGATTGAGTCAATCACTCGTGTTGCTAGTACAGGCAAGATTGGTGATGGCAAAATCTTTGTTACTAACCTCGAACAAGTCATCCGTATTCGTACAGGTGAAACGGGTGCAGACGCTGTTTAAGAAAATGGCACGAAGTTTGCTGAGTACCTAATAACTCACAAAAACAAAGGTCGGGGGACACAAATGAAAAAAATGCTACTCGCGCTGAGTCTATCAGGCGCACTTCTTGGTGGTTCTGTTGCTTGGGCTGAAGAAGCCGTAACAGCCACCGCACCAACTTCAGATGTTGCAGTGCTTGAAACTGCCGAAACATCTCCTATCGAAACACCAAATGCAACAGAAGTTGCAGCTGTAGCAGAAGTCAGCACGCCCGAAGCTGCTGAACCAGAAGCTGTATTAGATACAGGCGATACCGCTTGGATTTTAGTTTCGACTGCTTTAGTTTTACTCATGACCATTCCTGGTTTGGCACTGTTTTATGGCGGTATGGTACGCAAGAAAAACGTACTCAATACTATGGCCTATAGCTTTGTAGCAGCAGCCGTGGTCAGTATTGCCTGGGTGGCAGTGGGCTATAGTTTGGCTTTTGGTGAAGGTAATGCCTTTATTGGTGGTCTAGACAAAGTCATGCTGGCGGGCATTGGTACCGATGCGCTCAGTGGCAGTATTCCTGAAATTCTATTTGTGATATTCCAAATGACCTTTGCCATTATTACTGTGGCAATTATCAGTGGTTCAATTGCAGAACGAATGAAGTTTGGTGCCTTTGTTGCCTTTATCGCGATCTGGGTGGTCGTGGTCTATGCACCAATTACCCACTGGGTATGGGGTGGTGGTTGGTTAGGCAATGATGGTGCACTTGATTTTGCTGGTGGTACTGTTGTTCATATTAACTCGGGTGTTGCAGGTTTGGTTGCTGCATACATGTTGGGCAAACGTATGGGCTTGGGCCGTGAATCTATGGCTCCGCATAACCTGACTTTGACTGTACTGGGTGCCAGTTTACTCTGGGTGGGCTGGTTTGGTTTCAACGGTGGTTCTGCTTTAGGCGCGAATGGTGCAGCGGGTTATGCCTTAGTTGTGACTCAAGTGGCAGCCGCAGCCGCAGCAATCGCATGGCTTGTTGTTGAAAAACTGGTACGTGGTAAAGGTTCGGTATTAGGTGCTGCATCGGGTGCTGTTGCAGGTTTGGTGGTGATTACTCCAGCAGCAGGTTTTGTGACTGTTGGTGGTGCATTAGCGATGGGTTTAATTGGTGGTGTCGTATGTTTCTGGGGTATTACTGCCTTAAAACGCGCCCTGAAAGCTGATGACTCTCTAGATGCCTTTGGACTACATGGTGTAGGTGGTATTGTCGGTGCAATTTTAACCGCCTTCTTTGCCAGCGAGTTTATTATGGGCGATGCTGCACCAAGCAACTTGATGAGCCAACTTTGGGTGCAAGTTGAAGGTGTGTTAGCGACCATTGCTTACTCAGCTATACTGACTTTCATCATCTTAAAAGTAATTGATCTAACCATCGGTATTCGTGTGGCTGCAGAAGATGAGCGTATGGGACTCGACTTAAGCCAACATGGTGAACGTGTAGAATAATTCAGACAGCACATAATCAATATATTGTGTAAAACAGCCCTTCGGGGCTGTTTTTTTTCTATATGTTGCGTAAAACTCTACAAAGTTTGGAAATTTTGCTACACTGCATTTTCATTTAAATTTGTGCAATTAAACCGCTATGCATTGTCCATTTTGCAACACTGCAGACAGTAAAGTGATTGACTCACGTTTGGCGGCAGAAGGCTGCCAAATTCGCCGACGTCGTGAGTGTATTGGCTGTGGTGAACGCTTTACCACCTTTGAAAGTTATGAAGTGGTCATGCCTCGGGTAATTAAATCCGATGGTAAAAGTGAGCCTTTCGATGAAGCCAAGTTGCGTCGTTCGTTAATGCATGCTTTGCAAAAACGTCCTGTGACCCAAGAGCAAATTGAAACGGTACTTAGTGACATCCAACTGCAAATTCGCCGTTTGGGAGAGCGTGATGTGAAATCACGTACCATTGGTGAGGTTGTTATGCAGGCTTTATTTGCATTGGATCATGTCGCTTATGTACGTTTTGCCTCGGTGTATCAAGACTTTCAGGATGTTGAAGCCTTCCGTCGCCAAATTGAACAAATGCAGTCGCGTGAGCAATAAAGCACAATGCCAGCATCTATTCCACAGCATCCATCCATGACTGAACTCAATACTGACGCGCAACCTGATGATCTTTTTTGGATGCGTCGTGCCATTGAACTGGCACGTTTGGGGCAATACAGCACTAAGCCAAATCCGAACGTGGGCTGCGTTATTGTTAAAGATGCCCAATTATTGGGCGAAGGTTTCCATCCGCGTGCAGGACAGCCACATGCCGAAGTCTTTGCTTTGCGTCAGGCCGCTGAACAAGCGCAGGGTGCAACCGCCTATGTGACCTTGGAACCTTGTGCACACTATGGGCGCACACCACCATGTGCCAAAGCCTTGGTTGATGCAGGCGTGGTCAAAGTGGTTGTGGCTTGTCCAGAC
>NZ_SJNS01000016.1:0-60263 GCF_004331005.1 Acinetobacter sp. ANC 5045
CACTTTTACCTTCAGAAAGCCAGAGAATAGTTTGGGCACGTTGTCTTTCACGCCAATGTTTTGCATGCTTGGCCAGAAAAATGAGTCGTTCTCGCTGTTCTAAACTAAGTGGTACAGAAACAATTCGAGGCATGTGTGAACATCTGTTAACTAAAAAAACTTTTTCGCATGATTAGTTATTTTTGTCAACTTACAGGTAACTTACCAATATATTGTAAAGTGTAATCTATAATTAAATTATCAGTACTCGTTATCGTATTAATTGGTAGCTCATGGTTAAAAAGACTTAAATTCTTAATTTGTGACTCTAATACCGTCATTTTATTTAAGACTTGCTCAATAGCTTCACTTTCTGCAATAGATTTATTTTCAACCTTAGCAACTTCAAATTTCCCAAAATAACTTAAAAAAGATTGGTAATCATCTTTTTGAGAAGCTTCATAAGTTTTGACAATTTTTCTACTTAAGTCATCAATAAATTTTTCGACTGTACTATGTCTTAAATCTTTTCTATATGGTTCATGTTGTATATTGCCTGTATCAAATGAATAGTCCGTCTTATCATCTTTAACAATCACCACTGGTTTATTAAATGCTAATCGCATCCCAAGTTCAAACATGACATTGGCATTTTTATTACTCACATCACATACAATAATCGCATCGTTGTAAATATTATTAATGATTGAGCCATGAATAACCGTACTTTCCTCTGAATCGCTAACGATACGAGGAATAAACCCAGCTCTTTCAATCGACTTATGTAAAATTTGACGTATATCTGACCAATGTTCCGCGGTGTATTCTGATGACATAGTAGCTATTGGCATAATAATTCCACAAGTGAGTCTAGTATCTTTTGACTCTTGTGTTGTTACTTCTTCCCCACTTTGAATATCAACTTTTTTATTCATTATTTTTACCAAATTAACTTTACCTAAATCATATCTAAAATGGCACCAATTAACTAGCTACATTAATTCATGTATGTCGCCACTTAGGAAAAGAACTTTCACTGCAAATTTAAATCCCCCTTTGAAAAGGGGGACTTTGTCACGTAATCAAATTGATACACGTAGTTCCCTCTCTTTTTTAAAGGAGAGGGCTAGGGAGAGGATTATTATTTAATTGTCAAAACTTTAAGAATACAATCAATACAAACACTTCACACCAAGAATAACATGACCATCAAAAAAGTATCCTCCATCGCCAAACTCGAAGACTTAGGGCGCGTCCAGCTGTCAAAGTCCTTTTTTATGCGTAATTTCCTTTATAGTGATATCGCCAATTGGTACGGTATTCCTAACTTTCCAGACCATCCTGAAAAAGCCATCTACACAGGCACACAACTGTGCGAGCAACTGCTCGAACCACTCCAAGATAAATTTGGACGAATTGCGATTCGCTCGGCGTATCGCTCACCAAGCGTGAACCAACTCGGAAATGAAAAAGGACATAACTGCGCCAGTAACGAGAAAAACTTTGCCAGTCACATTTGGGACTATCCCGATGCAAAAGGTTATGGGGCAACGGCGTGTATTGTCATTCCATCATTTTTAGAGCTATATGAAAAAGATCAAGCCAATTGGCAACAACTCGCCTATTGGATTCATAACCACTTGAACTATAGTTATATGCAGTTTTTCCCAAAACTGTGTGCTTTTAATATTGGTTGGCATGAACAGCCAACACGGGAAATTTATAGTTATATCAAACCCAAAGGCTATTTATTACGTGGGGAAGCGGTGAATCAAGAATTTGAGCAGTTTTATCCTGATCTTATTTAGTTTTCTCTTTTAAATTACCCTCCCCCTTGCGCAGCAGTACTGCTCATCCAAGTGGGAGAAGGAGCTTCCATTACAAATTAAATGCCATCAAAACTTTGATATTGGAAAGGTCTTTAAAACAAGCACTAGTGATAAACTGCACTGTGGTGCAAGGGAGAGATAAATATTTAAATTTTAAAATGAAGAGCAGATCAGAAATTATGCGCTCCTCACTTCATTCCTCTCAACATATTCTTAGCCCCTGCGTGATTATAATTTTTGGCTAAATTCTGCAAAATGCGCTTGGCTTGCACTTCTGCGTTTGGAAAACGACTGCGATAACTCGACACACTGGTTAAACAACGTGCCACCAACATGCCAGATTCTGTATAAATACGCGTACCCTCTGCGCCCTGTAACTTGCCATAGTTATAAGCACGTTGCGCATTATTACAGGCATTAATTTGATTACGCCCACTGTTTAAATCACGACGTGCCGCCACATATAAACGTGTCTGTTGCTGTTGTGGTGTTTCGACCACACGTGGTGGGGCTGTTTTTACTGGTGCAGTCACTGGCTCTTTTTTCTCTTCAGGTTTTTCCTTCGCTTCAGCAACTTTGGTTGCATTAGTTGTTTTTGGATTACTTGGAGCTGCTTTAGGTACGGCCTTTGTAGGTGCAGAAGCCGCGCGGTAAAAGCGTCGCGCTTCATCTTCAGACATTATTTTAGTAACCAAACTCACCACTCGCGCTTCACCACGCTGTTCCAACTGTCGCTCCGCCACTGGCTCAATCGATACAATCCAACTTTCGCCCTGATTACCTACACAACGGTATGCCCCAATCCCCTGTTTTACATCTCGATAAGTATTGAGTAATTTTTTAGACCATGCATTTTTAACTAAACTCATTGAGCTTTTATAGGCAAGCGTTAAGCGTCCATTTTGTGACTGACAATAGCTGCCCATATATTTACGTGGAATCATAGATTCAGCAGGCTGATCTTTGCGCTGTGGCCCCCAATAATAGACATATTCTTTAGCAGCACCACTGGGCTGATTTAAGTTTTTTTGAACAATCAGTTCTTGTGCAGATGCAAAATGCTTCACCGAATTTGGGCTATATTGATCGACTGTTGCACAACCAAATAATAGGCTGCCCACCCCCCCCATCAAAAGTATTTTTTTGCAGGTCACGTTTCAATTCTCAATTGTTTTTATAGGAATGAAAATATATGAATTAGCGGAAAATAACAAATCTAACACCTTGATTTTATAGTTAAATAATCATCGCTTTATTTGAATCGCGTTTGATATTTTTATAAAACAATACAATTCATCACAGTTTTTTATGATTTTGAATACTAACACTCATATTATTTTTTATACAACTGTTCAGATCTATTTATATTTAGCAATCATGGCTCTGAACATGTGAACGCGACATCCACAACAAATCATGGATGTCGCCACCACAACTAGTGATCCAATGTCGATTCAAATGCTTTTAAACGCTTATAGATAGACAAGAGCTCAATAATGGTTGGCCAAGATGCAATCAGATACTGAAAAGATTCACGGACTTTGCCAAATACGTTGGCAATTTGCATCATCAAACCCAATGTAATAGCCCCTGCGGCAATACTTGGGAACAACACAAATAAACCATAAATATTGTCCAATTGCATGTACCAAATGCGTACCAAGTTAAAATAGGCATAGTGGAAATATAAACGGAAATAGTTCAAACGCACTTTGCTAAACAGTTCTTTTAAACTCAGCGGATCAGCACGTTCAGCGTGATCTTCACCATAAACCAATTCTTTACGATAAGCCGCCTCAACTTTTTGGTTATTAAATTCCAGACCTGGTAACTTCGCACCCACCACAATTAACACCACTGTACCAAATACTGCCCAACCCACTGCAGCCCAAACTAAGGCATACGAAATTTCCCCCACTATAGGCAGGGCTTTGACATGCACAGACAAACTAAACAGCACAGGTAAAAATGCCAACAAAGTCATTAGGGCTTCGACTAAATTTACCCCTAAAGTTTCCATGGTTCTGGCAAAGCGCATGGTATCTTCTTGAATACGCTGTGAAGCCCCTTCAATATGTCTGAGTTTTTCCCAATGTGCGGTGTAATAATTATTCATTGCCGTACGCCAACGAAAAACATAGTGACTAACAAAAAATAAATTCAAAACCATTAAGGTCACTGCCACCATGGCGATGTATAAAAAGGTCAGCACACCTGCATAGAGTTCATTGACATCTCCACCGCCACTACTGAGCATTTTTTGAATCAGGTCATAAAATGGGTTGTACCAGGCATTCACCACAACATTGACTTGTACCCCAAACCAAATATTAAACAGGATGAATGCCGATCCCCATACCGACCAGCGCTGCCATGGGTGATTTGCTTTAAGTTTCCAGAAAATGGCAAACAGCGTCGTTGCCACAAAAAACCACAGATAAAACCATAAAAATGCAGGTGACCAAAAACGGCTGACATCGATGGGTAATGTTGCTTCGGCATAGCCTTGCGGGAAGCCAATCCAACTACCCCATGCGCTACCGCCCGAGTACCATAAAGCCAGATTGATCGCGAACCAAACAAGCAATGAAATAAAAAACCACTTTGGATTTGGAAAAAATGACTTAAACATGCAGACAAAAAGCCTTTATTTTTTAAATTTGAATGTAAAACCCAGTGCCTTCACCACTTAAAAAAGCGTGAATGGATACTTTAACTTTTATACTTTATACGCTGTTTTTTCAGCAATAATTTTATTTTTATACTGAAAACTGTAAATTTCATCAATCGGCTATATTTTACTGCGCTGTTCATTTGCCATTCATCTAAGAAATTACATCAAATTTCAATTTCTTATATTTTTAAAATGTCAAATTATGAAGTATTGGGCAAATTTATTGCGATTTTTTGACCAACAATTCAAGTACAAAATATTTAAACCCGACACAAATTTACGATTTTGTGTAGATTATTCATCAATTTACTATATAATACAGTTGATTAAAAATAACTCATTTAGGGTGCGGTATGGAATCTCCAACAGAAAACATTGCTATTGAGCTACTTGAACCTATTGTTCTACGTAAAGAAAACTGCGCACCAATTGAATTCGAGCAAGGTACAATTTTAAAAGTTTTATTGGTTAATCCTAACTCCTACTTGGTTACCGTAGACGACGAATTTAACTTTACTGTCTCTTTAGAAGATGAAAATAAGGTGTGGCGTAAACTTTAATTACTGAGTCGCCACAAACTTTAATGATTGAATGTACGCAAAGCACATTCAATCATTAGATAAAGCTTGATAAATACGCTACTGCTTTCATGGCTTATAAAAACTAAACTTTCATTACACCTATCAATCACAGCATCCTTTTAATTTTTCAGAAGTCCACTTCGGGTATGGCTCTCTGAAAATGTTGCCTAAGATTCAGTTTTCAATCCTCTGTATATCATTGTAGATTTTGCAACAATCTCATCAAAATCACCTTTATATTGGGCAAAATGAGATAAAAATTAGCTTTAAATTTTCATCTTATTTTCTCTATAAAAATCAATAAAATATACCAATTGATCAAACCAAAACAACAACAGCAATGACTTTAAATTCACTTTTACAACTAAGCAAAACCAAAATTAATCAAAAATTATGATAAGATCATGCTTCTTGTAAAACACATTTTTTTATAAAGATGAGTTGCTTAAGCAATTTTTACTGTCTTTAGTGTGTTTTATTTTTTCTATTTTTTTAATTCACATCCTATTTTGACAAGATCTACTTGATCTCTAAATTTAGGATTGTATTTGCTTATTTTTATAATGCGGATATTTAAAATCCTGAATTGTGTCACTCAAAATTGGAGAAGTAATTAAGAACTCAAAAACTAATGGAGATAGCAATGGATCGAATTGCAATTATTGGCGCTGGCCCAAGCGGCATGGCCCAATTAAGAGCGTTTCAGTCAGCAAAGGCCAAAGGTCTACAAGTTCCTGAAATTGTATGTTTCGAAAAACAAAATGATTGGGGTGGACTCTGGAACTATACTTGGCGCACAGGTATAGATGAACATGGCGAACCTGTCCACGGCAGTATGTACCGTTATTTATGGTCAAATGGCCCTAAAGAAGCGCTAGAATTTGCCGATTATACTTTTGATGAACACTTCAAAAAACCAATCGCGTCTTATCCGCCACGCGCAGTGTTGTGGGATTATATTCAAGGTCGTGCAGAAAAAGCACAGGTGAAAGACTTAGTCCGCTTTAATACCGCCGTTCAGCATATTCATTATGATGATGCGACGCAAAAATTTACGGTTGATGTCGAAGATTACGCACAGCAACGTCATTATTCAGAACAGTTTGATTATGTTGTGGTGGCCTCTGGGCACTTTTCTACCCCGCGTGTCCCTGTTTATGAAGGCTTTGATCAATTCCATGGTCGTATTTTACACGCGCATGATTTCCGTGATGCACTGGAATTTAAAGGTAAATCAGTGCTGTTGGTGGGCAGCAGCTACTCTGCCGAAGACATTGGTTCGCAATGTTATAAATACGGCGCCAAACAAATTTACAGTTGCTATCGCAGTAAAGCCATGGGCTTTAAGTGGCCCAAAAACTGGTCTGAAAAACCACAATTACTGCGTGTAGATGAAAATACTGCTTATTTTGGTGATGGAACATCGGCCAAAATTGATGCCATTATTTTATGTACGGGCTATTTACACCACTTCCCGTTTATTGAAGATGGCTTGCGCCTCAGAACGCATAACTGCCTTTATCCACTAGGTTTATATCAAGGTGTGGTTTGGGAAAAGAATCCACGTTTGTTCTATTTGGGTATGCAAGATCAATGGTACACCTTCAATATGTTCGATGCGCAGGCATGGTTTGTCCGTGATGTGATTTTAGGCAAAATTGCATTGCCAAGTACAGATGAAATGCAAAGCCATACCCAAACCTTGCATGAAAAAGAACAACGCTTAATCAGCGATGAACAATCTGCACGTTTCCAAGGGGATTACATCAAACGCCTGATTGCGCAGACCGACTATCCATCTTTCAATATTGATGCAGTACACGATATTTTCATGCAATGGAAAAAGCATAAAAAAGAAAATATTATGGGCTTTAGAGATAAAGTTTATCGCTCAGTGATGACAGGAAAAATGGCTAAACCGCATCACACACCATGGCTTTATGCACTAGATGATTCTCTGGAAAGTTATCTAGAAGATGAAGCTCAACGTGAGGCGATGTAAGGCGTGATCTCAAAGATTAAAGCAGGCCTGCCGTAACGGAAAAACAACTACAAGCCTCATAAACATTGCTGATGAGGCTTGTGGTTTAAAGATTCATTTCAACTTATCATTGTTTAGAAATAGCGCTAATTATAAATCTGACTTGGCGCGTTTTAAGGCTTGTTGCCAACGCGATAAATGTTCAGCCCGCTCTGCCTCATTCATTTGAGGTTCAAATACCCGATCTAACTGCCAAGATGCTGAAATTTCAGATAAGTCAGAAAATACACCCGCCTTTAAACCTGCCATAGCTGCTGCTCCCCAAGCGGTTGATTCCAACATTTTAGGACGTAACACAGGCACATTTAAAATATCGGCTTGGAATTGCATCAACATATCATTTTGACTAGCACCACCATCGACTCGAAGCTCTTTCAGTGGATGATCTAAATCGGATTGCATCGCAGTGAGTACATCCGACACCTGAAATGCAATGGATTCCAAGGCAGCACGGGCAATATGTGCCTTGTTGGTGCCACGTGACATTCCACATAAAAGGGCTCGCGCTTCACTGTCCCAATGTGGCGCACCAAGCCCTGTAAATGCAGGAACTAGCACTACACCATCGCTAGAAGTTACACTATTGGCAAGTTGTTCCACATCGCTGCTTTTTTGGATAATACCCAAACCATCGCGCAGCCATTGCACCACCGCGCCTGCCATAAAAACACTGCCTTCAAGGGCAAAATGGGTTTGATTTTGACATTGCCACGCCAAAGTGGTAAGTAACTTATTTTGGCTAAATTGCACCTGATTGCCTGTATTAAACAACATAAAACAGCCTGTACCATAGGTGTTTTTTGCTGTTCCAACTTCAAAGCACGATTGCCCAAACAACGCCGCCTGCTGATCGCCTAAAATACCTGTAATTGGGATATTCGCGCCCAATAAACCCGTTGCGGTATCTGCAATATAGCTGTCGGATGCAATAATTTTAGGTAAAACTGATGCGGGAATTTGAAATAATTCCAGCAATTCTTCATCCCAAGTTTGGTGATGTAAATTCATCAACATCGTTCTTGAAGCATTACTCGCTTCAATGACATGCTCTGCGCCTTGGGTCAAATTCCAGATTAACCAACTGTCGATGGTGCCAAAAGCCACATGCCCCTGCTGTGCCAATGCTTTTAATCCATCGACATGCTCAAGCAGCCACACCAGTTTGCCTGCACTAAAATACGGATCTATACGCAGACCTGTTTTTTCCTGAATCAATTGCATCTGGTTATTTTGAATCAACTGATGACACCAATCAGCCGCACGACGATCTTGCCAAATTATGGCAGGTGCCAGTGGTTTGCCTGTGCGTTTATCCCACACTACAGTCGTTTCACGTTGATTGGTCACGCCAATCGCGTGAATGTCTTTAGCCAAAATACCTGCAGTCGCCAGAGCCTGTTGCACCACAGCAATTTGATTTGACCAGATTTCTTGGGCATCTTGTTCCACCCAACCTGAATATGGGGTCTGGATATGGGTTTCTCGTTGTGCCGTTGCCTGAACTTGTCCGTGTTCATTAAAGATGATGGCACGACTAGAAGTTGTGCCTTGGTCGAGTGCTAGTAAATAACTCATATTTTTTATTGTGTTTGACTTGAAAAATAAAATATTAGCGCAATTATGTAACTAAGCGCATCGAAATGTGTAATTGTGCAGAAAATACATCGTAATTTTTGCCAGCTATGCTATGATTGCGCTGTGATATGGGGGTGTTATTGGCTTCGACGCTGATGATGAAGCTCATAGATGCATGCCGAGAGCGCATTTTCTCTCGTAAATCAAATTTGCATTAAAATAGTCGCAAACGACGAATCTTACGCTCTAGCTGCCTAAGGGCCGCTTGTCCGCTTCACTGAATACTTGTGGTCAGTGAACCCGACTGAAGCGCACGCACACAAGTCCGTATAGAGTTGAGCCTCGGGACTTTATACCAAACTTAGAGGATCGCACTTTGAACCCTGTTCGTCGGGTCTTAGAGTGTTAAAACAATAGACGATATCTAAGCATGTAGTATTCTCGAGTGTAGTGTTGGCGGACGCGGGTTCAACTCCCGCCACCTCCACCAAATTCTTAAATTCATATGAAGTTACATAACTAAATATGACTAAAAAAGCCTTAAACATCAGTGTTTAAGGCTTTTTCTATGGGTTTTGCGTCCAATGCTATCCAGAACAAATTGACCCAAATTTGAATAAATTGGGTCAAAATTGCGTCAATTTGACCCACAACTTTTAGATCTATAATGACCTGAAGCGAAGTACATCTCTCAAACAACCCTTGTCATAAATTTGTAATGTTTGTTGCTTATAAATTCTTAGAAATTTCAACTTTATATTTTAAGGTTCAGGAATGTCAGCAAACATCAGCTTAAAGTATCTAAATTCATTGATCAGTGATGCTCAGACTAAAGGCAATAAAATTGAGAAAATATTATTGGGCTATAAGGCTTATTATTTTTTCATGTCAGATAGTGATTTCCATAAGGCAGTGACTAGCTCTGCACTCTCGCCAAGCAAACGTAAATATAAAGACCATAAAATTAAAGTGACCCAAGACGACTATCAAATTGAGGTAAAACTTCACGAAAAATGATCAGGATTGCTCACTTTTGCACAATACAGGTTCAAATCCACTTTTAGGATTTAAGCCTTTTTATTGGACGGTTTATTCATCTCCAAACATTTTTCGCTTTCACTCCCCAAACCGAATAACTCCCCCGCACAACAACAAAATAGATTATATTATCCTTAATTGATAAAAAATTATGCGGAGTACACATGCAGGTATTTCCCTTAGGAAAGCGAACTATTTCCGTGATTGTGGTCATTGTAGCTCTGGTTTTATTGTTAATTTACGTGGTCTTACGCACAGGCCCATTTGCCCCTGTCAACGTCACCCTCACGCAAGTCAAATATCAATCCATTCAACCTAGCCTGTTTGGCGTAGCAACCGTTGAAGCGCGTTATAATTATAAAATTGGCCCAACTGCAGCAGGTCGCTTAAAAAACTTAAAAGTAGATATTGGCGATAACGTACAAGCAGAACAACTGTTAGGCGAAATGGATCCTGTCGATCTAGAAGATCGTTTATTGGCTCAACGTGCGATAATCCAAAAAATTACCGCTCAGCAACAAGACACTCAAATCCGTCAAAATTTTGCGCAGCAACAAGTCAATCGTTATCAACAACTAGCTAAAATCAATGCCACCAGCCAAGAATCTTTAGCCATTAAACAACAAGAGCTCGATTTGGCAACGGCGGCACTCAGCGCGATGCAACAAGAACTCAATAAAGCACGTGCAGACCTGAATACCTTACAAGCACAGCGTGATAATTTAAATTTAGTGGCCACAGCTGCAGGTGTCGTCACTGCACGTTATGCAGAACCGGGTTCAACGGTGGTAGCAGGTCAAACCGTACTAGAAATTGTCGATCCTAACTCCATTTGGATGAATGCCCGTTTCGATCAATCCAGTGCGATTGGTTTAGCTGCTGACTTACCAGCTCAAATTCATTTACGTTCACGGCAAAATAATGCTTTGGCAGGTCATGTGTTATGGGTAGAACCTCGTGCCGATGCCATTACCGAAGAAATTTTAGCTAAAGTGGTTTTTAATCAACCTCCAACGCCTCTTCCGCCTTTGGGTGAGTTAGCAGAAGTCACCATCAGCCTCGCACCATTGGCACGCAGCTTAACCATTCCCAATGCGGCAGTTCACCGTATCAATAACCAAGTAGGCGTGTGGAAAGTTGTGGCCGAAAAGCCGCAATTTGTTGAAGTTCAATTAGGACGTTCAAATTTAGCGGGCGATGTGCAAGTGCTCGCAGGCTTATCCGAAAATGATCAAGTGGTGCTGTATAGTGAAAAACCCCTACATGCCAAAAACCGTTTACGGGTTGTCAAGCAACTTGCAGGAGCAGCTAAATGATTAGTCTGGCAGGTCGTGATATTTTCCATTCATGGGGTAAATTTGTATTTACTGGCTTTGGACTCGGCTTGCTGATTGGTGTGACCTTAATTATGGCTGGCGTGTATCGCGGCATGGTAGATGATGCCAAAGCCCTGCTGAATAACAGTGGTGCTGACCTATGGGTAGTGCAGCAAGATACACTTGGCCCTTATGCAGAACCTTCAAGTGTGCGTGATGATTTATATCGCAGCGTGATGAATATGCCCGGGGTGGCGCATGCTTCAAATATTACTTATTTAACCATGCAAGTGCATCATCAAGATAAAGATATTCGCTCGATGGTGGTCGGGATTCAAACAGGTGAACATGCGTGGAATAACTTGGGGTGGCCGCCACATTTATTGGCAGGACGTCAATTGACCCGCGGGCACTATGAAGCCGTAGCCGACATGAGTACGGGATTAAAGTTGGGTGATCGTATTAAAATCCGTCGTAACACCTTTACCGTGGTGGGTTTAACCCGACGCATGGTGTCTTCGGGTGGTGACCCGATGATTTTTATTCCGCTGAAAGATGCACAACAGGCGCAATTCCAAAAGGGCAATGCTGCCATTTTACAAGACCGTAGACGAATTGCAGTAAACCCAATTTATAACCGCCCTGCTTATCCTGACTTGCTTGAAAGCGTACTCAATGCACAAAGTAGCAACCGTTATGTGAATGCTATTTTAGTCCGTTTAAATGCAGGTGCTTCAGCTGAAGAAACAGCAGCACATATTCAGCGTTGGCAACAACTAACAGTCTATACCCGCCCGCAGATGGAACACATTTTAATCAGCAAAATGATTGCCACATCCGCAAAACAAATTGCCATGTTTTTAGTGATTTTGGCCTTGGTCAGCGCCGCGATTGTGGCATTTATTATTTATACCCTGACTATGGACAAAATTCGTGAAATTGCGGTCTTAAAATTAATCGGCACACGCAATCGCACAATCGCTTGGATGATCTTGCAACAAGCACTCGCGCTGGGATTAATTGGATTTGCTGTCGGTAAAATCAGTTCAACTTTTGCAGCACCATATTTCCCGAAATATGTCTTATTGGTTCCACAAGATTCGATTTTCGGATTTTTTGCGGTGATGCTGATTTGCATGTTAGCCAGTTTGGTTGCAATTCGGATGGCACTGCGTGTTGACCCTGCCGAAGCAATTGGGGGATAACATGACACACGGCATTTTAATTGAAGGTTTAAAAAAGCGTTTTGGACAAGGTGACAATGCCTTTTATGCCTTAAAAGATGTCAATATGCAGGTTGCGCCCGGTGAAGTAGTTGGGCTGATTGGCCCCTCAGGTTCGGGCAAAAGTACCTTACTCAAATGTTTAGGTGCAGTGATTGATCCTACCGAAGGACGCATGACTTTGGGCGATGAGGTGATTTTTGACCAACGTTGGTTAGTCAAAGACTTAAGTGCCTTACGCCGCGATAAAATTGGTTTTATGTTCCAAACCCCGTACTTAATTCCTTTTTTAAATGTTTTGGATAATGTAGCGCTGCTGCCGATGTTAGCAGGCGTAGCCAATGACATTGCCCGCGCCCGCGCATTGGAAATTTTAACGGCGCTCGATGTGCAGCATCGGGTACATGCCATGCCTGGGCAATTGTCTGGTGGTGAACAACAGCGTGTCGCCATTGCACGTGGTTTGATTAATCAACCGCCTGTGATTTTAGCCGATGAACCCACTGCACCATTGGATAGTGTACGCGCGATGACCGTGATTCGCTTATTACACGAAATGGCAGAAAAATTTCAAACTGCAATTATTGTAGTCACACATGACGATAAAATCATCCCTACCTTTAAACGCTTGTACCACATTCGAGATGGTGTGACTTATGAAGAACAAGGCGAAGGACGTCCTTTTAAGTAGGCTCTAAAGTTTTCAGCGCTGGAAACTGATGTTTTAGCTCAATATCAAAAGCAATAAAATATCTGCATTTCAAGTTACATGCGACACAATGCTAAAAAACGGTTGATGTGGTATTCTGATAGCATCAGAAATGCAAAAATATAATACTTACTAGCTTCATACTGTTCTTGGAATTTAATCAAAATACGCATATATTGATTAAATAGAGCAATTTATTCTTAATCCAAGAATTGACGCGCTAACCATGAAACTTAATCACCTAGAGGTTTTAGATATGTCAACTAGAAACCGAACCAATGAAAGTGAAATCGCTACAGCTGCAGCTGACGTTTTGCGTGAACGCTTCATTGCAGTAGCTCACAGTGATCGAGTACTTTATGTGGAAAATGATGCCTTAGTCAGCAAAACCCCGAATGGCAAACCAGTTTTAATCAAACAGTTATCTGGTCGGAACCCTGATCTAGCCCGCCAGTTTAATGGTCGCAGAACCTTTAAAATTAGAAAACGTAACATAGAGGCTACTGCAGAATAATTTATGTTGCCAAAAACACCTCGAATCAGAATGTTTGCGGGTCCAAATGGATCGGGCAAAAGTACGATGATTAATGGTTTAGATAGCCGTTTATCTAAATTGTTTTTGAATGCTGACAACCTTGAGCGCGATCTTAAAGCCACACCCATTCTTGATCTAAGTCAATTTGATATACGCATTAATGCAAACATATTGGTTGATTATCTTACTCAAGCAAGTCGACCACTAAAAAATGCAGATGGTACTCTAAGCAAAAGTCCTCTCCTCTCAGTAGATCCTGTGATTGATGGAAGCTTAATCGACTTAAGCGGGAACACGATTGATTCCTACCTCGCAGCCCGAATTCTTGATGTCATCCGTAAAGAGTTACTTACGCTTAAGGTTGGATTTACATTTGAAACCGTAATGTCTCATGAGAGTAAAATCGAGTTTTTGCGAGATGCTAAAACGCAAGGCTATCGTACCTATTTATACTTTGTGACGACTGAGGACCCTGATATTAATGTGGACCGAGTTAAACAACGTGTGAAAAATGGTGGTCATCCAGTCGAAGAAATTAAAATCCGTGAACGCTATTTCCGCACTATGCACATGTTGATTGATGCGATTGAAGTATCCGACCGAGCGTATTTATTTGATAACTCAAGTAATGCGACCAAGAATATGGCTTCTTATATCTGTGAAGTGACTAACGGAGATACATTGATCATTAATCCAGATTTTAAAGGAGAGTTTCCGATCTGGTTTGAAAAATATGTACTTGTTCATTTGGTTGATGAAGAATAAAAAAACCGCGCTTGAATCATTCAAACGCGGTTTTTTAAATATTCACAGGTCAGTAAACTGAACCCATCGGCATCTTACTCAGCCAACATTTTACTCAGTATTCATAGCCATTGTTGATTGACCATTGCTGCAATTTGCCATAATAGATTTCATCGTTGAACAGTAGGTCTGCTTTAGAGGCAGCATTACTTTCTTCAGTTGGGCAGAAACCATCATCACAATCGGCATCGACAACCCAGCAACCACGAACGAACAATACTTTATTGCCTTCTTGCTCCAGTTGTTTCTGAACGCGATCAATCGCTTCATGTAAGTCATCTGCGCCTAAATATGCGGTCAAATACGCATAAGAGCCTGTTTCATCGGATGCTTTACGGAACTCTACACCCACACAAAATAAATGTTTTTTCATTCTTGGCTCCTTGTCATCTTATACAACTAAGCTAATCTTTAATTTGGTCTAGGTCTAGTGCTTTTTCTTACACTTAACAATACGTTACCTATTCACAATACTGCAGTTCAAAGTAAAAACATAGTATCCAAATATTAGACTTAAGCCATAATCGCTGTATAAATGAGGTAGAACGCAACACCAATAACTGTCGTAGCAAATACCTTTTGTACAGTATTGCTATTCATGCGATGTACCAAAGTACGTCCAAGTAACATCCCGACAATACATGCCAGAACAAAGGTGATGGTGACTGCCATTGGGTACTGAAAGCCATCTAAAACGTGTGCTGAAATACTCACGCCACCAATCAGGAAAATAATCATCAAAGAGGTTGCGACGATACTGCGCATATCCAAATCGGTAAATTTACGCAATAACGGCACAATAATAAAACCACCGCCCACACCCAACAAACCCGTCAATAAGCCTGCAATTACACCCACACCACCAAGCAAAGACGCCGTTTTAACATTCCAAATTAAGCGTCCTGTGTTTTGGTTTACCTTACACGGTGGATTAACTTGGTCGTTGACTTTATTAAAGAAAATACGATACGCCACAATCAACATGACCAGACTGAACGCCAGTGTTAACCAAATGGGCGGGACAATACCTGCCAAATGCACCCCATAACGTGCAGATGGAATACTGATTAAGGCAATCCACAATGCAGCACGATAACGCACAATACGTTTGAACAAGCCTTCAACTGTGCCAACCAAAGCCGCCAAAGTGACTGCCAATAAACCGACAGGTGCAGCCTGCGCCACAGTCCAGCCCTGACTTGCCATAAGTGCAGGAACGGCAAGAATACCGCCCCCTGCCCCAGTTAAACCCAGCAAAGTACCAATCGCCAAGCCTTCTAGGATTAACATCCACATGCGTATTTCCCCCTATTCCATCACTATGTTGTGCTGTGCAAACATCACTTGCCACAAACTTTGTTGGCAGGCAAAGCCACATCAATATGTTTTGGATAAGGCAGGTTTAAATTCTGCATGAGGGTAATAAATTCCGCTTTGGTACGTCCTTGTCCTAAACGCGAGTTATTGCGTTTTTCCTGCCCAACGGTAGAAGATAAACGCCCTTTATAGTCATGCCCTGGATACACCAAAGTGTCATCAGGCAAGCTAAAAATTTGTAGATGAATGCTGTCATATAAAGTCGCTGGGTTGCCTTCCTGAAAGTCAGTACGACCACAACCATCAATTAACAACGCATCGCCAGTGAATACCATGCCATTGACCACATAGCTGGTACAGGCGTTGGTATGACCCGGGGTATAACGTGCTTCAATCAATAATTCACCCACACGAATGGCGCTGCCATCGGTAATGAAAATATCGCCACACACCACACCTGAATTACGATGTAATACAGTTTTACAACCAAAACGTGTTCTGAGTTCGTTGGCAGCAGTAATATGGTCAGCGTGTACGTGCGTATCTAAGCTATACACCAATTGCAAATCATGCTGTTCTAGAAAAGCAGCATATTGCTCAACCTCTGAAATTACAGGGTCAATCAGCACCGCTTCACGGGTTTGTTCAGATGCCAATAAGTAAGTATAGGTCGAGCTGTCAGCTTCAAAAAATTGATGAAAGATCATGAGATAGATACTGAGTTTTATATTTTGTTATTCTTAATTTTGCAAATATAGTGCCAACTTAATCTCTTTTAAATATATTAATAAAATACAATATATTAAGAAATATTGTTTAATTTAGATCATCCTCCATGTTTCACATCTGTTGCATTTTATGTTTCAATTGAATCAATAATGAAACAAAAGATGAAACATCATGAATGCGATACATGACTTTGAACAACAAGCCAGTCTTGAAAGCTTTTTGTTTCATTTACAACAACTTTGTCCAGACAGTTTGCTCTATGTTTATGACGACATTGCTCAAACATGGATTTATGAATATGCACAAGATGCTTCTGTTTCTGCAGCTACGGGTAAAACATTAAAAAATCAATTATTGAAATTAAAACTACAATCACAATCAGCATCACAACCACAGACAGGTCTGCTGCAACTCCCGAATAGTGCTAAGGCATGGCACTACCACAGCTTAAATATTCGTGTCCATACAGCCGATTTCACAGGATGTTTATTCTTTCTGCAGCCTAGCGTTGCAACAGTGTCATCACAAACACTCACCCCATCTGCCCAAGCACAAAATAGTTTGGCGGAGTTTTTCCATAGTGATTCGCCACAAATGCAGCATATGTATTCCATTATTGAACGGGTAGCGATTACTGAGTTTCCTGTTTTGGTGCGTGGTGAATCTGGTAGTGGTAAAGAGTTGGTGGCGCAAGCAGTACATGCACGCAGCCAACGGCATGCACAAGTCTTTATTGCGATTAACTGTGCTGCTTTAAATGCCAATATTTTAGAAAGTGAATTGTTTGGGCATGTGAAAGGTGCATTTACAGGGGCAATTCGTGAGCATAAAGGTGTGTTTGAACGTGCTGCAGGTGGTACTTTATTTTTAGATGAAATTGCAGAAATTCCACTGGAACTGCAAGCCAAATTATTGCGAGTATTAGAAACGGGCGAATTCACCCCTTTGGGCGGTGAAAAAGCGATTAAATCGAATGTCAGAATTATTACCGCAACCCATCGCGCTTTACGTGAAGAAGCGCGTTTAGGCAGATTTCGCCAAGATTTACTTTATCGTTTACGGGTGATTCCAATTTTTGTGCCACCACTACGTGAACGTAAACAAGATATCCCTAAAATTGCAGCATTTATTTTGCAACAACAAGCCCAGTTTCAGGTCACGCCACATTTGACCGAGCAAGTACTGAAGGTATTAATCAATTACGACTGGCCGGGCAACGTGCGTGAATTAAAAAATACCTTGCTGTATGCATTGACCATGTCAGCAGGTAAAACGGAAATTGATCAACACGATTTACCCGATGAAATTGTGCATGCTAGTTTGAAACTCGCCACAGCTCCCCCAACGCCACAACCTATTGAGCTGCCCATCAAAACCAACAATAAAGTAGATAAAGACACACTGCAGGATTTACTGGAAAAATATCAGGGGCAAACTGAATTGGTGGCACAAGCCTTGGGCATTAGCCGAACCACCTTATGGCGTTATCGAAAAAAATATCATTTATGAGGCGGAAGTTTGCTGAATAAAGGACGCTTTGCTTTGATCTGCATATTCATAAATGGTGTCTAAATCTTTTTGAATGGCAGCTGCGACTCGGCTAGGCATCAACTGATTAAGTTTTACAAAGACTTTTTCAGGATAACCGACCTGATAGGATTGACGGTCTGTTTGTAAAAATTGATACAGTTCTTGTGCCACAAATTCAGGTGAATCCACTTTTGTACCCATTTTGATATTCATTTCAATCACATCGGGATTATTCATACTGGTATTGGTCGCGCGTGGGGAGAAATATCTAAAACGAATGGCAGTCTGACAATACTCTCGCGCCAACGCTTCAGTTGCACCACGCAAGGCAAACTTACTGGCGCAATAACTCACATAGCCAGGATAGCCGATGCTGCCAAAAGTCGAGCCAATATTGATGATCTGACTCGGCTGACTGTCCGACATATATGGAATCACATCCTGAATCAGTTGCAGCGGATAAGCCACATTGACCAACATCATTTGCTCAATGGTATCCTGTGATTGCTGCGCAAACAGACGAAAATCATTCATGCCTGCATTGTTAATATAGTAATGAATCGGCTGTTTTAATGCGGCAAGTGCCTGAATAAAATCATGACGACTGCTGGCATCAATTAAATCACAACGCAGACTGTGTAATTGCAACTGAGGATACTGCTGCGCCAGACTTTGCTCTAGTTGTTGCAAGGTGTCTTGCTTACGCCCAACCAAAATTAAGTTTAAGCCTTTTTTAGCAAAATGATGCGCAATCGCATGACCAATCCCGCCTGTTGCCCCGAAAATCACCGCAGTTAAATTTGACATAAAAGATACTCTCAATTTTAAGATATTCGATACAACTCAATTATAAAAATGCAGGATTCAGTCCCAAGCCCATACAAATATAGAGTTTACGATCTTCTAATGGCACCAATATTTCACGTCTGCCATGCATAAAGCGCTTGTTATCAATGAGCACCACATCACCATCTTGCCAGTCAATTTCTGAGGTTTCACGCTCGCATCGCTCTGCCAACTCTTCCAATAATTCCGCTTGGATTTCGCTGCCATCAGCAAAGTAAAAACGCGGCTTTTCGTAATTATAAGAAGGCCCCAACAAGGTGTTGGCAAAGGCAGGCACAGCTTTTAAATTGTCATGGCGAATCATCGGCATGTGCAAGTCATACTGCACACCTTCATCATGCGCAGGACGAATCCGTTGTCCAGGAATCATCTCAATAAAATGAGCGAGTTCCTGCTGCCCGACCTGTACGGCATCGGCAATATTGAGTGCTGTCGCCACATACTTTTGCCACATCGCTTTGGGTAAGTAACGGCTGATGGTCATCGGTTCAGCAAATTTCTGCTTCAGTGTATCAGGCAGTTTTTGCCATACCTCATGTCCATCACATAAAGTAGTCTGCGAACCACGCGAAGCACTTTTTTCACTAAAAAAAGCAATAATATCAGGCGGCATTGGGGTTGAACCATTTTCTATATGCAGTCCCATTGCCTGCGTACCTGCATCTACTTTTTGCGATTGTCGGGTCACATTTTCACGTGCAGGGTCATAGGTCAGCTTTTGGCAAATATTGCTCATCAGCCCACTAAACGCATTCACATCATAATGTTCATTTCTAAGTAAAACCCAACCGTGCTCCACCAAACGATCTTTAATTTGTTGTGGGGAATGTTTGAATTGCTGTTGTGCAATATTCATGTGATTTCTCTCTATCTCTATTGATGACTGACAGGTTGATGTCTATCTGTGAAACATCTCCAAGATCAGCCATTAAATACGTTGTAGGATGTGCCAAAGCTGTCTGATACTGTTGCTGAATGACTGCTCTACGCAATTTTCCGTTATCGGTTAACATCTGATTATTTAAAGAAAAAGGTTGTTCAGCACGGCACCAGTGTTTAATTTGGGCATAATCAGGCATACGGGTATTGGCACGATAAATCGCGGCTGCCAATTGCGCATCTGAACGATGTTCCTCGGCATAAATCACTGCAGATAATGACGGCTGCGCTTCACCAAACACGGCAATCTGTTGAATTTCAGGCTCACTCAAACTGTTCGATTCAACCCATTCTGGTGAAATATTGCGCCCAAAACTGCTGACAATAATTTGCTTGATACGCCCCGTGATATATAAATAGCCATCTTCATCAAAATAACCTGCATCGCCTGTGTGAATATCGGCTGATACCGCATCCTGCTCACGCCCAAGTTCATGCATATATCCCAACATGGCATTGCCCTTGACCACCACTTCTTGATTGGCAGCAATTTCGACTTGAACATGCGGTAATACGCGGCCAACACTGCCAATTCTGCGAGCTTCAGGCAGGTTTAAACTCACGACCGATGCACATTCAGACAGACCATAACCTTCATAAACAGGTAAATTGAATTGCTGACACTGCTTGAGTAAATCTGCAGACACCTTGCCACCACCCACGGCAATAAACTTCAAAGTGCGCAAGCCCAAATCGCCGTATTGATGGATATATTCCACAATCGCTTTGAGCATTTGCGGCAATAAAATCACGCTTTCAATGCAATATTGCTGCACGGCATCGACAAAGCGTGAAACATCAAACTCATGGTTGGACAGCAAACCGAACTGGATGACTTCAGCCACCACCACTGCACGTCCCATGTGAAAAGGCACATACACGCCTGCGATATTTTCAAGCAATGTTGCAAATGGAATTAGACACAAATGCCGCCCAAGCTGGCTACTTTGTAATGCCTGACTTAAAGAGTGTGTAATTGAATTGATGGTGGCTTCTGCCAAACACACACTTTTGGGTGTACCTGTACTGCCCGAGGTATAAGTAATTTTTGTAGGCTGCTCAGCAGAATTTGGGGATAAATGCGGTTGTGCTGTTTCAACGCTTAGACGAAACAACTGCCCTTGATATAAATCTGATGGTGGCAAAACCTGTGCCTGAACTGCATCAATCATCTCCAACAAAGCTTCTGGAATAGCAGTATTTCCAATAGCCGAGTTAACATTGGACGGAGTATCGCTTTGTGCAGTATCCGTCAAAATACACAGCAACTCCGCTTGGCTGTCTTGCAGTAAATGTTGCACTTGTGCAGCAGTAAAAAATAAAGGCACAGGAATGACTGTCATTGCAGCTTTACGTGCGGCTAAATCGACCACAATCCAATCGGCCTGATTCACACCCCACAACGCCAAACGCTGTACTTGATAAGTTGCCAATTCTGCACTGAGCAACTCAACCCGTTGCTGTAATGTGGCATAACTCAGTGTGGTTTGTGCCGTCACAATTGCTTCACGCTCAGGGTCTGTTTGGGCATAGTGATTCAGGTTTTCAAATAACTCATTCATCTTTCAATTTCCGCCTTTCTGCATGACCTTAGGCATAAAAACAATATTGCTGTTGCGTGACCGCCAACGCTGCTGCAACGTCAATCGCCAGTACATAAGGCTTCTGTTGGTAATAACTGCCCCATTGATGCTGTGCATCGCCCAAGGCTTCGGGGTTGGCTTTTTCTAGTACCTGAAAATGCAAACCCATTTGCTGTAACACATAGCGCACTGCTGCTGTTCCTGTGCAAACTGCCCACGACACATTGTTCTGCGATAAGTGAAAGACCAAAAAAGCCACCATCAATTTGGCTTTGCTCATGTCTTGCGCTGCCAAGTTGCCAATTTCAACAATCTGCGCGCGCGTTACAGGCACTTGGCTCAATTGGGTTAAAATGGTTTCAATGGGTGCATCTAAATACTGTTCCAAAAAGGCTTGGTTTGCGCCCAATGGTTGCATGCCAATCACCACTTGCATGTCGTGGTTTACATAGCCTGCAAACAAGGTATCTGAAAAAGTATTTATGGATGCCTGATGGACTTTTTGGTATTTATCTCGAATAAAATGCTCTAATGCCAAGCGTTGTTTGCTAGCATCTTGGGTCACAGTTGTCACATTTAAATGTTGTGCTGTTGTGTGTGCTTGAATCACCGAGGCATAGCTGTGTAATACATCTAAATGTGGCTGTTCTAGGTTCAACTGTTTTGGGTTCGTTTGTGGTTTATACGGCTGCGCTACAGATGCATACCCGTTGAATTGTTTTTTATTTTTTTTCTGATGAAAATTCGCATCCAGAAAATGCGTTTGACTGGATGATTGAGCATCAAAATTAAATTTGATCATGTGCATCACATTGGATAGAAAATAACTCAATGCTCAAGATAGAAATCTAAACTTAAAGAAAACTTAAGTCGCTACAAACTGTCACAATTCAAAAAACTCTTCATGCACACAAAAAAAGGAGATGATCACTCAACTCCTTATATGTTTAAAACAATAAACTAATCAAAAATAAACAGTCATCCAATTATGCAAAACACAATTGTTCGCGCCCTACCTTAGATTTTAATAGGCATAAGATGCAATTGCCGTTGCAATTGGTTTATCTTCATCATTGACCATCGTCATACGCATGGTGCAGCCTTTACGCCCTAAACGCAAAGTTTCCGCACGGGCAATAAAATACTTGCCGCGTCCCGGTGCTAAATAATCCACTCGCATATCTACGGTAGCCAAACGAGTGACTTTTTTAATGGTATCGGGCAAATCGTCAGGTTCTGTCCGTTTATATAACTCCCCCATTGCCACAATACCGCCCACACTGTCCAAAATGGTTGCAGCAACACCACCATGTAAAATTTGGAAAGCCACGTTGCCCACCATATACGGTTGCATCTCAATATAGGCTTCAATTTGACCATCTACCACACGCATGCTCATGCCATTGTGTTGAAAAAATGGCGATCCATTAAATGCATTGACCAATTGTCTTAGCACGACATCAATATCGACTTTCGCGCCTAAATGTATATTCCCAGTCCAATTTTTCTCTGCATTACTCATAACGTGCCCAAAAGTCCAAACAACTCAATTTACCAACAATAAAAACAGCCAATGTATGCCCAAATGAAATTTAAGGGGCTACAATAGTCGTCTAGTTTAATACTGATCAGTGAGATTTTTATGACCTATACGTTCAATCGCCCTGCATTTCCTGCCACTCGTATGCGTCGTATCCGTAAAAATGATCAATTACGCGCCATGGTTCGCGAAACTCACTTAACCACAGATCACTTGATTTATCCTGTATTTGTTTTACCGGGACAAAATCAAACCCAAGATATTCCAAGCATGCCGAATATTCAGCGTTTATCGGCAGACTTATTACTCAAAAAAGCCGAGCGTTTAATGCAGTTGGGCGTGTCTAAACTGGCATTATTTCCAGTCACACCACAAGAAGACAAAAGCCTGACCGCAGAAGCAGCATGGCGTGAAGATGGCTTGGTGCAAAACACACTACGCCTGCTGAAAAAAGAATTGCCAGAGATGGTACTTATTACCGATGGCGCACTCGACCCGTACACCACTCATGGTCAAGATGGCATTATTGATGACACAGGCTATGTCCTGAATGATGAAACGGTTGAATGTCTAATTAAACAGGCTTTAAGTCATGCCGAAGCGGGTGCAGATGTGGTTGCGCCAAGTGACATGATGGATGGCCGTATTGGTGCGATTCGTCAGGCGTTGGAAAGCAACGGGCATATCTATACCTCTATCATGGCTTATTCAGCCAAATATGCCTCTAGCTTTTACGGTCCTTTCCGTGATGCAGTCGGTTCTGCCAGCAACCTAAAAGGCGGCAACAAATACAATTATCAAATGGATATTGGCAACCGTGCCGAAGCCTTGCATGAAATTGCACTGGATATTCAAGAAGGTGCAGACATGGTGATTGTAAAACCAGGCATGCCTTATTTAGACATTGTACGTGAAGTGAAAGATAACTTTGGTGTGCCAACCTTTGTCTATCAAGTGAGTGGTGAATACGCCATGCTTGCTGCCGCGATTCAAAATGGCTGGTTGTCGGACAGTGTGATTATTGAATCGCTAATGAGTTGCCGCCGTGCAGGTGCAGATGGTATTTGGACATATTTTGCCGAAGAAGCAGCACTCAAACTTAAAGATATGGCATAAACAGGCGACTTTCATGCACATCGCAATCATTGGTGCAGGCATCAGCGGTTTGTTGTCTGCACTCGAACTGGTAGAGCAGGGCTGCTCTATCAGTATTTTTGATCAACAACAAGCAGCACAAGCGGCATCATGGGCAGGTGGTGGAATTCTTTCTCCCATGTATCCGTGGCGTTATCCTCAAGCGGTCAATGACTTAGCCCAATTTGCCAAACCGCAGTACCAAGCATGGAATGAAAAACTCAAACCTATTACAGGCATTGATTTTGAAATCCATGAAACAGGCATGTTGATTTTTGATGAAGATGATTTTGAGATTGGTATAAATTATGCCGAACGTCATCATGAACCGATGCAGCAAGCTGAATGTCTGAATCGGGAACAGCTCGAACAAATTAACCCGCATATCCACCCCAAATTTAAACAAGCCCTGTATTTCTCACAACTTGCCAATGTGCGCAATCCGCGTTTATTACAATCGCTCACGCAATATTTGAAACAACATCCGCGCGTGCGATTTTTTGAACACTGCCCAATTCAGCAATTTCAGATCACTGAAGATCGTATTCAAGCCATTCAATCTGCCGATGGTCGCTTGCATCGTGCAGATCATATCGTGCTTGCGACAGGTGCATGGTCACAGCACTGGGCGGCACAACTGGGTTTAGAGATTCCTGTACAGCCTGTACAAGGGCAAATTGTGTTATTTAAAACCCCTGCACAATGGTTGCCAAGCATGTGCATGAACAAGGTGATGTACTTGATTCCACGTCAAGATGGGCATGTGCTATGCGGTTCCAGTATGCGTCACGTTGGTTTTGACACCACACCAAACCCGCAAACCCAACAAGATATTTTAACGGCTTGTTTTGAAATGGTGCCTGAATTGGCACAGTTCCCCATTGTGAAACAATGGGCTGGTTTACGTCCAGGCTCGCCTACAGGTGTGCCGTATATCGGCAAAGTGCCAAGCCTAAATAATGTATGGATGAATTTCGGACACTTCCGTAATGGCTTATGTATGGGCACTGCTTCAGCGCAGTTATTAAGACAGCTCATGCTTGGGCAAGAAACGATTGTTGATCCTGCCGCTTATGATCCAAAGCAGTTACAGCCCACCTCAATCTGTGCATAACACTCAGCAGCATCCTCTGTTTAAGTAGAGGATGATGCACCCAGACAAGCCGCTAGCGCCTGTTCAAGTTTTGGATATTGAAAGCAATAGCCTGCTTGTTCTAACGCTTGTGGTTTAACATATTGCCCATTCAGCACCAATTGCGATTGCTCGCCCAATAACCAACGCAAGACAAAAGCAGGTAACACCAAAAATGGACGACGTTTTAAAAGCCGAGCTGCGGTTTCGGCAAAGTCTTGCTGACTGGTTTTTTCAGGTGCAACCACATTCAAAATTTTGGCGTCTACAGGTTGCGTCATTAACCAGTGAATGGCCTGTAAAACATCTTGTATATGCACCCATGCAACAGGCTGCCGTCCATGCCCAATCCGCCCGACGGCATTTAAACGAATTGGTAATAACATTTGCGGTAAAATGCCACCACCGCGCCCAAACACCACGCCCAAGCGCATAATTTTAGTATTTTGCTGGCTGAAGCTTAACGCAGCCTGTTCCCATTGCTGGCACAACTGCGACATAAAAATATCTTGTGCTGCACTGTGTTCGGTACATACTGCTGACCATTGTTCCTGCGGGTCAATTCCGTAATACCCCACTGCCGAGCCTGAAATAATACACTTGGGGAAAATACGGCGCTTTTCAAGATATTGATATAAGTGCAGTGTGGTCTGAACTCGACTATCAAGCAATTTTTGTTTGCGTGCTGCTGTCCATCTGCCCTGCCCAATACTTTCTCCCGCCAAATTAATCACATAATCAATTTGTTCGGTGTCGAGTTCATCTAACTGCTGAATCCAGCGTAATTGTGGATGTTTGGATACTCGATTGGGCTGTCGGGTTAGCCCCACCACCCGATAATCCTGTTGCAATAAAAACGGCAACAATTGTGAACCAATAAAACCACTTGCCCCTGTTACCAGTACCAAAGGTTTATGCATCTTCCAATCTCAGCATGATGAAAAATATAGTTTTAGCTATACGTGATTTAGACTGAATGTTCAAGTCTAAGCAAATCATCATCACATAACTGATCATGTATATTTGAAGAAAATCAGATATTAACAACTTCTTTTATCAGCCAAACATTTTAACTGCCATACGCTGTGCCTGTTTACCATAAAACCAATAGGTCAGCAGATACAATGGAATTGCGATCAACAAGAACATGATCACCACCACACTCATAAATTGCGGCTGTTGCAAATACTGTAAAAAATCTTGCCAAATGCTTGGGTTTTGGCGAGAAAATATCGCCAAACCTAATAATAAAAACGCCAAGTTATAGCCCCAAAAAATCAGGCTAAATCCTAAAGTAAATGTCTTGCGTTCCTTGTCATTCGGCGCACGGCGTTGTTGTTTTAAAAACTTATACAGCACTAAAATCATGGCAACCAAATAAGGCACCGCAGTTAAAATCCCGCCTACACCCGCAGGTAATAATGCAGCCAATACGCCACAAATACAGGTCATCACAAAGCAATACAAGAAAAACCAGATAAAATAACGGCTTAGCGATACCATAAAGATGACTCAGACAAAAGATTCAGCCTAGTATAAAAAAAATTGATTTTTTTTTCATGAAATTGTCAACCGAATACAAAAGCCTGACGTTATATAGGCTACAAGGTCACAACAACCGTTAATGTGTATGGCATCCACAATATTTTCGGTGACCTGACTAAAGCAATAAATCGCATACAGTCATGCTTTGAACAGCAGCCAAAGCTTTACTGTATCGCAAGTTTTTCTTTGACCGACGATTTCATCATCACTCGAATCGTCGGTCTTTATTTTTTAAGGTCTTTTTTTAGCCTTTCTAACATCAGTATTTTAACTCTCTATATTTTTCTATACAGATCACGACAGATTTTACTTTCCCTTCTCTTTAAAATCTCTGCGACCTAAATTGTCGCTTTAAAAGCAGAAAACTGGTTTTTTGCCGCAGTGTTGCGCTCAGTTATGTTAAGTTATCCCATAATTCAACATCAAGATTGGAACACGCATGGCTGTTCATTTTTTACATACGTCTGATTGGCATTTGGGGCAATTTTTCCATCACCATGAACGTGAATATGAACATACTGAATTTTTAAATTGGCTCTTAACTCAAATTAAAAGCAAACAGCCGAATGCCCTGCTCATAGCAGGCGATATTTTTGATGTGGTCAATCCTGCTTCGAGCGCTCAGAAACAACTCTATCAATTCCTTACCGATGCGCATGTGCTTGCTCCACACATGCAAACCTTAATGATTGCAGGCAATCATGACTCTGGGTATCGCATTGAGCAAGTTGAACCCTTTTTAGACCGCTTCAACGCCAAAGCTGTGGGCGTGATTGGTAAAACAGCCGAGCAAAAATTAGATTTAGATAAACTCCTAGTGCCTATTTATGACGCTGCGCAAAATATTGTGGCATGGTGTCTGACCCTGCCCTATTTACGCAGTGCAGAAATTACAGGTTTAAATGAACATAGCAGTGACAATCAATCTGCGGTTGCTTACTTACATCAACAACTGATTGCAGAAGCCAAAGCCCGTAAACAACCCGATCAAGCCCTGATTTTAATGTCACATGCACACATGCAAGGTGGCGAAACTTCCGACTCAGAACGCCCAATTGTAGTGGGGAATGAAGAAGCCTTATCGACTGCGCTGTTTGATGAGGTGATTGACTATGTCGCACTCGGACACTTACACAAACCGCAACAGGTCGGACAGCCACACATTCGCTATAGCGGCTCACCCATCCCTTTATCATTTAGCGAGCTGAATTATAAACACCAAGTCCTTGAAGTTAGGATTGATCCATTACAGGCAGATGCACAGCGTTTCCAATATGAAAGCTTGCTTATTCCACGTACGGTAGAGCTGCTTCGGATTCGCTGTGAACTTTCTGAATTAATCACCGAACTGAATAAATTGCCAAAAGATGAAATTGCAGAAGTTTGCGCACGGCATTTTTTAGAAATTGAATATATCAGCGATGCCCCGCCACCCATTGATTTACGCCAACAAATTGAACAAGCACTGCCTGCCAACCGCTATCGTTTACTGCGCATTGCACGACGCTTTCAAAACTGTGAAAACTCGAACGTGCAACAATCAAAAATTGATTTAGAGCCGCCTACGCCTGAAAAATTATTTTTAGATTTATGGGAAAAAATGGGCTATCAACCTGACCCAGAAGTGAGCCAAGATTTTTTACAGCTTTTGACCGAAGCCCAACAAGAACTTGATCA
Organism: Acinetobacter sp. ANC 5045; assembly: GCF_004331005.1. Taxonomy (NCBI): domain Bacteria; kingdom Pseudomonadati; phylum Pseudomonadota; class Gammaproteobacteria; order Moraxellales; family Moraxellaceae; genus Acinetobacter; species Acinetobacter sp. ANC 5045. Next base: position 28,277 of record NZ_SJNS01000016.1, read on the forward strand.
GAATAAAGCTTAAGGATTTGCCATGAAAATTTTACGTTTAAGTTTAAATAATTTGGCATCTTTGGCAGGCACGCATGTCATCAATTTTGAAGATGAGCCACTGGCACAGGCAGGTTTAATTGCAATTACGGGCAAAACTGGTGCAGGCAAATCGACTTTGCTGGATGCCATGTGTTTGGCACTTTATGACGAAATTCCACGTTTGAGAGGTGCTACAGGCAGTCTGACCGATACCGCAGGCAAAGAAATTTCCTTAAAAGACTCTAAACATATTTTACGTCGTGGTACGACTTCTGGCTTTGCAGAACTTGAATTTATCGCGCTTGATCAAAAACGCTATTCGGCACGTTGGCAAATTCGCCGTGCACATAACAAAGTGGATGGAAACTTAAAAGTTGAACGTGCCATTACCTGCCTAGATGAGCAACGGGTTTTAAATCAAAAAATTTCTGAAGCTACGCCGATTGTAGAACAACTGATTGGTCTTAGTTTTGAGCAATTCACACGCGCAGTATTATTGGCACAATCGGAAGTTGGGGCATTTTTAAAAGCCAAAGACCATGAACGGGCAGATTTACTTGAATATTTAACCAATTCGCAAATTTTTACCGAAGTCAGTAAACGTGCAGCCGTTAAATTTAGTGAAATTAAACAAAAGCGAACAGATCTTGAAAATGTCATGGGGCATGTGGTGCTCCTCAGCGAGGAAACACTAAAAGACTTAGAAACCCAACAACATGACCTAAGTCAACAATTAGCTTTGCTGACCCAAACCGAAAAACTGTATGAAAATGATGTGAAATGGCACAAAGATTGCCATGAACTCTATGCCAGCACCCAAGCTAAAAAAGAAATATATGATGTTCAAGTCGATGCCGATCTTAAACTCGCCTCTCAAAAACAATTGCTCAAACATTTAGATGAATTTCAAACCATCCGCGAGCAATTTGTCTTGCGTCAGCAAGCAGATACCGAGCTAAAAAATCTGAATCAGCAGCTTTTGAAATTTGAACCAAACTTGCAACAAGCGGAATACGCACAACAGCAAGCGATTAGTCAGCAACAGCAAGCGGAAAAAGACCTTCAGGCATGGCAGCAGCATGTTGAACAATTGAAACCACAACTTGAAATTGCGGCACAGTTACAACATGAAATTTCTAGCAAACTTCAACAATATACCGCTTTGGATGCTGCACAAAAATTATTTGCAGAGCAGCAAATTCAGCCTGTGCAAAATAATTTGAAGCAACTGACGACTCAACTTGCAACCGAGCAACAACAACAGCAACATTTACAACAGCAATTCAAACAGACTGCGGCATGGGCAAATTTTGATGATAATTTAGCCCTTACGTTGCAACGTCTGCAAGATTATTTGCAGCTTGAACAGCAGCTACGTCAGCAAAACCCTACGCTGTTCCAATCTGCATTAGATACTTTAATTGAGCAACAACAACATACACAGCAACAACTGTTGGTTTGGGAAAAACAATATCAACATCCTGAACAACTTGAGCAGCAACTCACGGCAGAGCAACAGCAATTACAACATGCTTTAAAGAGTGTGCATGTTTTAGAGCGCTTGCAACAGGCACTTGAACAATGGCAACAACAGACCACCCTATTTGAGCAGTTACAACAGCGTCAGCAAGAAACTTTAAGTCTGCAACAGCAGACACAGACTCAAATTCAAACCCAACAGCAGCAAGTGCAAATTACTGAACAAGCCTTGCAACAATTACAGCAGATCTTTGAACAGCAGCGTTTATTGCAGCATCAAAGTGTGCAGGATTTACGTGCCCAATTAAAACCGAATGAAGCCTGTATGGTCTGCGGCAGCCATGAACATCCGTTTATTCAGCATGAAAATTTACTCAGTGACGCTTTAAACCAATTGCAGGATCAGCAATTGCAGCAGGCCAAAACTGAATTTGAGCATGCGCAAAAACAGCTACAACAATTGGAGCGTGCTCGCAGTCAATACGATGCAACTTATCATCAACAACAACAACGCAGTCTTGAACTGCAACAGCAACTTGAACAACAACAGACATTGGTGCAACAGCTTGCAACATCCTTATCTTTAGATTTGGATGCAGCGCTGCCTGTTGCAAAGCAAATTGAACACGTACAGCAACATTGGGCAACAACACATCAATCCACTCAACACTTGCAGCAGAGTATTCAACAAGCAAACGATACCCTGAAACAATGGCGCAATGCTGCACAGCAGGCAGAACAACTCAAATATGCTATTCAACAACGCCAAGACCTCGCTCAGCGTTTACAGCCTATTTTGTCGCTTTTAGATGCAGAACAAAGACACGCTTGGCTCAATCAACCGATTGAATACTTTCAAAATGCCTTACAACAGTTAGAGCAACGTCATCACTTGCAGCAGCAGCAAGTTCAACTGAGCAAAACGATTGAACAACTGACTCAACAACAGCAGCAAGTGCAAGAAAAGTTGCTATTTTTACAACAGCAACATGCAGAGAAAACCCTACAACTGCAGCAGATTAAAACTGCAGGAAGTGAGCTGCGTGATCAAATTAAGCAGCTTACAAGAACTCATGCGGGATGTGAATATCAGACCTATCAAGAATGGCAGCAGGCTTTAGATCAGCAACAACAGCAACTCAATCTTGCACTTAGCACACAACGAACTGTGCTTAACCAAGCAGAACAGGTGTTAAAAGACTTACAACTACAAAAACATGGTTTGGACAGTAAAATTCAACAGCGCATGCAGCAACACACTGAATGCCAGCAACACATTGCAAACTGGCAAGTGGCACACACGCACTTTCAAGCCAGCGTCATTGATGAATGTTTACAAATTTCTTATGCCGAACATCAACAAATACGCAAGATGCTACAGCAACAGCAAAACAGTTTGGAAAGTGCCAAAACGGCTTGGCAAACGCTAGAAGAACAATATCAAAAGCACTTAAAACAACAGCCAGAACTGAGTTTTGACGAGGTCACCACGCAACTGGCAGCACTGCAAACAGACAAAGCCAAACAACAGCAAAACTATAATGAGATTGAGGCACAGCTACGCCTGAATAGCACCAATCAAGGGATTTTTGCTACCTATCAAACTCAAATTGAAAGTATCAAAGCTGAAGAATACCGCTGGGGACGTATTTACGATTTAATTGGGCATAAAGAAGGTACGAAATTTAAGAAAATTGCTCAAGAACATCACTTGGATATTTTGGTGGAATACACCAATCAGCAATTGCTGCCACTGAGTTCGCGTTATCAGTTGCATCGTATTCCTGACAGTTTGGGGTTGGCGATTATTGATTTAGATATGAACAGTGAAATTCGCCCTGTTCTGTCTTTATCGGGTGGCGAAACCTTTTTGGTTTCTTTAGCTTTGGCACTGGCAATTGCCAATATGGCATCTGGCTCAATGAAACTGGAATCGCTATTTATTGATGAAGGCTTTGGCACTCTCGACCCGACTTCCTTGCACATGGTGATGAATGCCTTAGACCATCTGCAAAGTCAGGGACGTAAAGTGGTGCTGATTTCGCATATTCAGGAAATGCACGAACGAATTCCTGTGCAAATTCAAGTCAAACCAGTGGGTGCAGGGGCAAGTGAAGTCAATGTGGTGGGTTAAAGCCAATACTGCCTAAAATCTGAAGATTATTTGTCGATTGAAGAATTATTGAGATGACTGTGAGATTTCAGATTTTAGGCTTCCATGAAGTTGTATTGAATTTATTTTAAAATCACCCACACTTTAAGTACTTAATTTTATGGATATAAAAACGATTATTCTCTTTGCTGTATTGCCCAGTTTAAGTATTATTTTTCTCACATGGTTAATACGTTTCCCTAAACCTTGGGTTTTTAAAGCGGTTTTAATTTTTGAAATCATTCTCACCGTCTGCACTTTAGTCATTGAGTTGGATGCAAGAAAAACACCTGGAAATAGCGGTTGGACCATCATTTTCACAGGCTTCTTTCAGTTCTGTTTTTTGCTATTTTTACTGATTGCCCGTATTCGAATCTGGATAGAAAATAAATCTTGAATGTCTACTTCACCTATTTACTGGACGGGAGTGGCGCTTTCTAAAAATAGTGAAGGTTATTAAAAATAATCTACACAAGCCAAAACTTTGACAGCTTTACAGCATACATAACTAAAAAAGCCTCGACATCCTGTCGAGGCTTTCTAGATTCAGTTTTTGGTATAACTCCTGTCGTACCAAGCACTTCCGTGTTGTTCTATTTCTTATTCTTCTTATTTAGGAAACTCCCTGTTTCCCGATAAGTTCATATTAAGAAAATCCAACCTTCAGCACTAGCCGCAAAATTCCGCATTTAATGTCAGCCAAAACGTACAAGATAATGTTTGCAAAATCTTGGCAGATTCTTTGTTCATCTAGCAATTAAGCCTTGGAATAGTCACGTGCGCCAAACAATGCTGTACCAATCCGTACCATAGTTGAACCTGCTGCAATTGCGGCATTTAAATCGCCCGACATCCCCATACTCAAAGTATCCCAATCTTCAGGTTGTGCATGTTGTGCTTTCACTGCATCAAACAATTGTTTGGCATCTTGAAAAGCTTGAGGATGATCAGGTGCAGGAATCACCATCAAACCGCGTAGTTTTAAATGCGGTAATTGGCTGATCTGTCGGACTAATTCTGCAACTTCGCTCGGCTGACAACCATCCTTCGTGTCTTGCGCATCAATATTTACTTGTAAACAAATATTCAGGGGCACTTGTTGAGCATCGCGCTGATTCGATAAACGCTCGGCAATAATCAAACGATCTACCCCATGCACCCATGCAAATTTTTCTGCCAAATGTTTGGTTTTATTGCGCTGCACATGCCCAATAAAGTGCCATTCAATTTCTAAATCACTCAGGGCCTGCATTTTATCCAAAGCTTCTTGCAAATAATTTTCGCCAAAAGCGCGCTGCCCTGTCGCATACATTTCACGCAAGGCTTCACTCGGATGAGTCTTAGACACTGCCAACAATTGCACCGTATTTGGCTCGCGCTGTGCCAACTGGCATGCCTGTTGAATTTGTTGCAAAACCTGAGTGCGCATAAGCTGCAGATTATTCATTGATGCATTTCTCATTTCATTCATCTTTTTTTACCTTGTCCAGCAACTAACAGTTGGTTAAGCTGATGGAAAGCCGTATTATTCTATCAAAATAATTAAGATTTAATTGATCTCGGGGACTTTCATGGATATTACAGAATTATTGGCGTTCTCCGCTAAAAACGGCGCTTCGGATTTACACTTATCTGCGGGCATGCCACCACTGATTCGTGTGGATGGTGAAATTCGTCGAATTAACTTACCAGCATTAGAACATAAAGAAGTACACAAATTAGTGTACGACATTATGAATGATAAACAACGTCGTGATTATGAAGAAAATCTAGAAACGGACTTTTCTTTTGAAGTCCCAGGCGTGGCTCGTTTCCGTGTGAACGCATTTAACCAAAACCGTGGTGCAGGTGCAGTATTCCGTACCATTCCTTCTAAAGTTTTGACCCTTGAAGATTTAGGCATGGGACAAATCTTTAAAGATATTTGTGAATATCCACGTGGTTTGGTATTGGTGACAGGCCCAACGGGTTCAGGTAAATCAACCACACTTGCCGCGATGATTGACTTTATTAATGACAATCGCTACGACCATATTCTGACCGTCGAAGACCCAATCGAATTTGTACACCAATCTAAAAAATGTTTGGTTAACCAACGAGAAGTACACCGTGATACGCATGGCTTTAACGAAGCATTACGTTCGGCACTGCGTGAAGACCCTGACATTATTCTAGTGGGTGAGATGCGTGACTTAGAAACCATTCGTTTGGCACTGACTGCTGCTGAAACGGGTCACTTGGTATTTGGTACGCTACACACCACCTCTGCAGCAAAAACCATTGACCGTGTGATTGACGTATTCCCTGCCGAAGAAAAAGACATGGTACGTGCCATGTTGTCTGAATCTTTACAAGCCGTCATTTCACAATCCCTGCTCAAGAAAAATGGTGGTGGTCGTGTAGCTGCGCATGAAATCATGATTGGTATTCCTGCAGTGCGTAACCTGATTCGTGAAAACAAAGTAGCTCAAATGTACTCGGCAATTCAGACTGGTGCCAACTACGGTATGACCACCCTTGACCAGAGTTTGAAAAACTTGGTATCGCGCGGTGTGATTAGCCCACAAACGGCTCGTACGGTTGCAAAACAGCCTGAATCATTCTTATAAGTTTAAAATTCGAGATACGCGATGGACTTTAATGATTTACTGAATTTAATGATTCAGCAAAAAGCGTCTGACTTGTTTATTACAGCCGATGTTGAACCTTCCATGAAAATTCATGGACAAATTGTGCCTGTAGCCAAAAGTAAACTTACAGGTGAAATTGTCGGTCAGCTGCTTAACTCAATTATGAGTGAAAAACAGCGCAAGGAATTTGCCGAAACCCGTGAATGTAACTTTGCGATTACCAACCGTGAAAAAACAGCACGTTTCCGTGTCAGCGCATTCCAACAACGTGATGAGCCGGGCATGGTACTGCGTCGGATTGAAACCAAAATCCCGACCATGGATGACTTGAAACTGCCACCTATTCTCAAAGATTTGGCGATGACCAAACGTGGCATCATCATTTTTGTAGGTGCGACTGGTACAGGTAAATCGACTTCTTTGGCGTCTATTATTGGTTACCGCAACCAAAACTCCAAAGGTCATATCATTACCATTGAAGACCCGATTGAATTTGTGCATGAACATGCAGGCTGTATTATTACCCAGCGTGAAGTCGGAATTGATACTGACTCCTTTGAAATCGCCTTAAAAAATACTTTGCGTCAAGCACCTGACGTGATTCTGATTGGTGAGATTCGTTCCCGCGAAACCATGGATTATGCAATTGCCTTTGCCGAAACAGGTCACTTGGTATTTGCCACCCTGCACGCCAACAACGCTAACCAAGCAATTGACCGTATTATTCACTTCTTTGAAGCAGACCGACATAACCAGTTGTTCATGGATTTGTCGCTAAACCTGAAAGCGATTGTGGCACAGCAATTAATTCCAACCATAGATGGCAACTCACGTCGTGCTGCGATTGAAATTTTAATTAACTCACCATTAATTGCAGATTTAATCCGTAAAGGTGATGTGCACGAAATTAAAGACCTAATGAAGCGTTCTCGCGAATTGGGCATGCAAACCTTTGACCAAGCTTTATACGACCTCTATAAAGCCAAGCAAATTAGCTACAAAGACGCACTTAAACACGCCGACTCGCCAAACGATTTGCGTCTACAAATCAAACTTGCAGAAGAAGGTGGCGAGCGCTTGTTACATGCAACTTCGAATATTACCTTCGATGGGCAATAACATCACAACAACGCTTAAACACAAACAAAATAGGCTTCCATACGGAAGCCTATTTTTTATGCTTACAGCAAATTATTTCTTGCGTAAGGCTTCACGACATTCTGGCGCATCACAATAACCATATAAATTCAGCGAGTGCCCTGTGAGCTCAAAACCAAATTTTTCAGCTACATCATGCTGTTCTTTTTCAATGGTATCGTTAATAAATTCAACCACTTTGCTACAGTTCAAGCAAACCAAGTGGTCGTGGTGATCTTCCTGCATAATTTCAAACACAGAATGATTGTTCTCAAAATTATGACGCTCAATAATGCCTGCAGCTTCAAACTGTGTTAACACACGATACACAGTTGCTAAACCCACATCTTCACCCTGATCGAGTAAAGTTTTGTAGATATCTTCTGCACTTAAATGATGTTGTTTTGAATTTTCTAATAATTCTAAGATTTTAATTCGTGGAAGGGTAACTTTAAGTCCAGCTTTGCGTAATTCTTGATTTGAAATAGGCATGAAAAAAGGTCTCTCAACAAAATTAAAGTTGGAATATGCAACAAAGTTAAGATGCAGTATGATCTAACACTGGATCAAGATCAAATGCATCATAATTAATTTGGGATAGTGTAGCAAAATGCAAAAAATCATGTTGACGTTATTGGTCACTTCACTGCTCGCAGGCTGTTCGACCTTGGGCGTTTATAAAGTCGATATTCCACAGGGTACACCTTTAACCCAAGCTCAAGCGTCTAAAGTCCAAGTCGGTATGAGTCATCAACAAGTCCGCTTTTTGCTGGGCAGTCCTACCATCGCCGACCCGATGAATCCATTACGTTGGGACTACATTTACAACTATATCCCAGGAACTTATGCTAAAAAAGCCAAGATCCCTGCCGCGCATGGTCAGCATTTGAAAATCTTTTTCAATCAAAATGGTATTGTAGAAAAAGTTGAAGGATTGGAAACGATTCCAGAATCTCAACCAGGCCTACCAGGATCGAAAGAAGCGATTCTCAACGCGCCACCACTATAGCCGCTTTAGAATAAAAAGAAACCCCTCACTGAAATTCATCTGAGGGGTTTTTTAAATCATTGCAATTGTCTCAAGCGATTGCTTTTGGCATAACGCCCTACAGGGTTCTTTGCGGCACGTTTACGACGAATATCTTTCGGGTTAATGGTCAAAGCACGATAAATCTCAACCCGATCACCTGCTTGTAATACATACTGCGGCTCAACCCGCACACCAAAAATACCCAGCATCAACGGTTCAGGTAAAGTCGTTGCTGTCGTAAGTCCACTTTGCTGAATTGCATCTAAAGCGGTCATACCCTGCTGAAATGCGACAGCCACATGCCATTGTTGTTCGGGTGTGGCATACGCCACCCAAACCTGCGCCATTTGACTCATGCGATCCACTGTCCAATTAACGCCACCATCGCCACTACGATAGATACAGGTAACACCACACGTACTGCAATACGCCAAATGTTATAAAACGCTTCACTGCTAAAGTTCATGGCTTTACGCAAATGGCTGATTTTCATAATCCAGCCTGCAAAAATAGCGTAAATCAAACAAATAACTAAGCCCCAAAGCAACAAGGCAAAATTAAATACAGGACTAATGGCAGGAATTGCCCAAACCAAAGTTGCTGCAATCAATACAACCCACTGAATCGCAACCGCCATTTGACGTTGTGCCAATTGTTCACGTGCCAATTGTAATAAAACCGCTGCTGCTGCAACAGTTGCCGCCACCAAAGCCAATGCTGGAATTTGTGCTTGCACGGCAAAGAATGCAAAAGCAACGACTGCCAATAGCTGAGCAATCCAAATTGGCAATACCGTTGAAGTTGCTGCAGATTGTTGCTGTACTTGCGGCAAACTAGTTTGCCAGTACAAGCCCATGCCTAAACCACTGGCCACCAAAGCCAAAACGGTTGCACTGCCCCATTCGCTAAACTCAATTGAGGTGACTTGCCATGCAGGGAGTTCTGAACCCATCACCATCGATAAAACCAAAGCCGCCACAACAGCAACAGCGGTACATAGCAATAAAATTTGACGCGGCACTAATGACAATGCCAGTGCTAAAACAGCCACAATCACAAATAAGACATGACTAGCCAAGTCTGCAGCGGCATATTGATTTAAAATTTGCGCAGCATTAGACAACAAACCGCCTGCTAAAAATGGAATGAACACCACTGCAAGCCAGCCCACCAAACGCCATTTTTGAGAAGCATCGGCATCACGGGTTAAACTTAAAAGTGCTTGTAATGCTGTCGTTTTTGAGCGTTTGGCTAAGGCAATTTCCAAATAAGTAATCGGTAATGCCAAAATCAGCATAGTTGCTAGCCACAACAACCAAAAGTCGAGCTGACGCTCAACCTGAATACCTGTCATTGGTGCGAGTGTGGCAATAATAATGAATGATAAACCAAATGCCATCAGCGGCGATAACCATCGTGACATAGCATTGTCCTGCATGACGCTGTCCTAATAAAAATCTACGGCTATTTTGCCTTTGTCATCAAGGAAAAGCAAAACCTCAAAAAAGAAAAAGCAAACTATCGTTAGATAGCTTGCTGCGCAAATTTATAATTTTTATTCTTTCATTTTTTATGGCTTCAGACTTATGAGAAGAAACGAGCGAACCAGCCTTTACCTTTCTTCTTCTCATTTTCCTTAATAATACCCATCATATTCTCTTTCACTGCACCGACATAATCGGCGTCATCGTGTTGAATATGATTAATTAACCATTTTGATAAGACTTCATGCAATTCGCCTTCAATGGATTGTCCCATTTCATAACGATCGCGATAAGACTCAATTTTTTTAATGAATAAATCATGCACACGTTTATGTGGTACGCGGTATTTATAACCCGCTTCTTCTTGTAATGATTCTTCAAACGTAAAATGCGACTGGGTGTAATCAATAATATTATCTAAAATCTGCTTTACACGTGCTCGATCTGTACCATCGCTAATTTCAACAATTTCATTAATATAATCGAGGATACGTTTATGCTGATCGTCAATCACATCGATACCAGTATTGTATTCTGGAACCCATTTCATCTTCATACGACCACCTTACAGAAATAAATGATTAATCACATTGCGGAATGGTAGCCGTATTTCCCATAAATAAAAATGAAGCGAATTGGTAGGGATTGGTTTAAATCGCACAAAAACAACACAAGACATTGATTTAAATAAATTTTAACAAAAATACCCGACTAAAAGAATCAATTATTAATTAACCAATTTATACATTTTCATTCTTGATTTAATTGAATTATACAATAATAAAATGAATATTTTTCAACCACACATACCCGTATAAATTAGTATTGATCCGCTTTGGTGATCCGTCTTAATTCAGGATTTAAACGCTCACGTTCCAAACGCGCAATATGTGTCATTTGGGTTTTAATTGGGCGTCCATGTTGAAATAAAATCATTTCACCTGGCTGAAATGCTGTCCATGTTTCATTTTGAGTCAAGGGTTCAGTGGTAATCACTGCCACACAATCCTCTGCTGTGGTGACTTGGCTAAAATCAACCTCAACATCTAAATCAATTAATTGTGCAGGCTGAAATGGATAAGCACGCACCAACCAATGTAATTTGGTCACCGCATAACTAAATAATGCCTGACCATTGGACAAACAAAAATTAAAAGTGCCATGTTCTGCAATTTTAGGAGAAATTTCGGCTAACAAGTCAAAAATTTGCGTCAGGCTCGGTTCATCATAACCAAAATGATTTACCAATTGATCTAACAAATAACAAAATGCACGTTCACTGTCGGTATTGCCCACAGGGGTAAAACGACCTGATAAACGTGGATGAAAGTCATGTAAATCACCATTATGGGCAAAAATCCACTGGCGTCCCCACAACTCACGACTAAACGGATGTGAATTTTCTAAATTAATTTTGCCTTGTGTCGCTTTACGAATATGGGCAATCACATTACGCGATTTGATGGGATAGTTGCGGATCAATTCTGCAATGGGTGATTCCACTGCAGATTGATTATCTACAAATAAACGGCAAGCTTTATCTTCAAAAAAAGCAATGCCAAAGCCATCAGAATGGTCTGAGGTAATTCCTGCGCGCTGCGAAAATCCCCGAAATGAAAAGGTAATATCGGTAGGTGTCGCACAATTCATTCCAAGCAACTGACACATAAGGCCTTATCTTTATACAAATAATGAAATTATCTGATTATTGTGCATCAGCCATGTGGATAATTCAAATCTGAAAAAAGTAAATAGATTTCTACAGCACCATTTCATAGATATGCAGTGCTGTAGAAATCTCTGCTTAATTATGCTAGTTAAGATGCTTTCACTTTCTTTTGGCGAATAAAATGTTTCGCCATTTGTTTCACATCTAACAAAACAAAATAATCTAGACAGTTAAACTCACGGTCATAAAATGCTTGCTCAGACAACTTGGCATTCATTTTCAGATAAACATCAAACAATTTAGGAATTCGTTCATCTTGACTAAAACTATGACTTGGGCAACTTGGCTCAAACGGCTGCTGTGACTGAATATCACAGCGCTGATTTTCTGCCAATTGTTGAATCGCTTGATGGGTATGATACGCGCGTGCTTCATTACCTTCCAAACGAATACTGACACAGCCAATCATGTGTTTGGCACGCATTTCCCATAACACTTTAGGCACTAAATTCAGCCATAAAATAGAGAGTGTTTTGCCTGAACGATAACGTGGATGTACACAAGTACGCCCCATTTCGACAATATTCGAGAGATGCCCTAACTCATCTATAATTTTAAACTCGTGCGCACTATAACTGTTGGCTAGCTCATGCCCTTGCCAAAGTTTTAAACGAGTATAAGCAACAATTTCACCCGTAGATTTATCTCTGAGTACGGCGTGTTCACATCCAAAATCGTACAAGTCCTGGTCTAAACCCGATTCAAATTCAATGCCAAATTGCTTGGAAAATTGCTGTGCGCGAAAGCGCTGTACTTCTTGTAGTTGCTTTAAATTTTCAACCCATTCAAATGCATATTGCGTGGCTTTGCTGTTTTTTTTCTGTGCTTTACCCACTTTAACCATAGGAAAGCTAAACTGCTGACGATACTGATTTAATTTTTGTAGCATCATAGATACCTCATGTTTTCTCCTACACTAGGACAGCAGCATGACACTATGATGACCGCGATTTTAGCGACTACAATTTTAAGATTGCAGGATGGGTGCAAAGCAATTTCAAGGATGCTGAATCAACAAAATTTCAGTTTCCTGCCGTAAATTTGACATAAAAAAGAGCTTCGATATTGAAGCTCTTTTAGGGATCATCTTATAGAGTTTTATTTACGCGTTTGGACACGGTTGGTAATTAATGTTCCCACACCATGATCAGTAAAGATTTCCAATAAAGTAGCATGTGGCACACGACCATCTACAATATGTGCACTGATTACACCGCCTTTAACTGCATCCAATGCACAACCCACTTTTGGAATCATGCCACCGTAAATCACGCCTGTATCAATTAAACGATCTACTTCCTGCGTAGTCAAACCAGTTAACAGGTTTTTATTTTCGTCTAATACACCCGTAATATTGGTCAGCAAAATTAACTTTTCCGCACCCAATGCTTCGGCAACTTTACCTGCGACTAAATCGGCATTAATGTTATAGGTATTGCCTGCATCATCGACACCTAAAGGTGCAATCACTGGAATAAAGTCGCTGCTGGTAAACATTTCCAACACGTCGGTTTTGACACCCACCACTTCACCCACCAAACCAAGGTCAATTTGTTGTACTTCGCCTGTTTCAGTAGTTTTTTGCATCAATAATTTTTGTGCGCGAATCAAGTTACCATCTTTACCCGTCAAACCAATGGCACGACCGCCATGTTGGTTAATCAGATTGACGATAGATTTGTTGACGCTACCACCCAAGACCATTTCTACGACTTCCATAGTCGTAGGATCGGTGACACGCATGCCATCAATACGGTCAGACTCACGTCCCAATTGCTTGAGCATAGAATCCACTTGTGGGCCACCGCCATGCACCACAATCGGGTTTAAGCCTACAGTCTTTAACAACACGATATCACGAGCAAAAGAACTTTCCAGCTCAGGATCGGTCATGGCATTGCCGCCATATTTCACAACAAGGGTCTTGCCCGCAAAACGTTGAATATACGGCAAAGCTTCAGTCAAAATTTGCGCTTTGTCGATACCAGTCTGTTGATGTGGCATTCGCCTCTCCTTATTGAGCATCTAAAATGTCTTGGGCGATTTCAGGGTATCGCTCACTTAACATGGAAACAAATGTATCGCGAATATCATTCAGTCGTGATGGATTATCGGCATCAAAACGCACCGTAAAATATTCGCCTGTATTGGATGCTCGAATAATGCCAAATCCATCTTCAAAATCAAGTCTTACACCATCTATTTTACTTAATTCTGCACCACTGCGATGGCTAGAACTTTCAACATCATTTAAAACCGCACTCGGTTCAATATTCCGTGTGCTGATATACGTGTCTTCAGTGCAGCAACGCTCAGGGTATTTCTGCATCAATGCCGAAAGGCTGCTGTAATTACTGTGGCTTAAATATTCCAACACGCGCAGCGCTGCGTAAATACCATCGTCATAGCCAAAACCACGTCCATCATTGAATACATAATGTCCTGCGTATTCGCCACCGAACACAGCCTTGCCTTGCGACTGCGCCAAATAACGCCGCAAGAAGGTACTGCCCGTGCGAATCATCACCGCTTCGCCACCCAAATCACGCACGGTATTGCGCACCATAGTGGAGCATTTTACATCAAACACCACTTGATGCTGAGGATGAGTTTTTAAACACATTTCTGCAAATAAAGACAGCAAACGATCTGCTGAAAGCACATTGGCATGTTCATCCAAGAGGACGACACGATCACCATCGCCATCTAAAGCAATTCCAATGTCTGCCTGATGTTCACGCACCGCAGCTTTTAAATGTTGTAAGTGTTTTTCTTGTGATGGATCGGGTGCATGTTCTGGAAAATGACCATTGGCTTCGCAGCGTAAAGCAATCACCTCACAGCCCATTTTTTGCAAAACCAAAGCAGCGCAATGACCTGCCGAACCATACATCCCATCTAAAACCACTTTAAAAGTGCCCGCCAGTTGAATATCGTTCAACATTGCCTGCTGATATTGCTGACACGCATCTTCAATAAATTCATGTGAAATATTGGTGGCGTGTTGTGAGGCGATGGATGGTGCTGCATCGGTATTTAAATAATATGGCGCTGCATCGTGTGCCACGTGTTGAATCATTTCAGGGGTTGGCGGTTCGCCCTGCACAATCCATTTAATGCCGTTGTCTGATTTTGGATTATGACTGGCCGTAAGCATAATGCCATTGCCTGCCGTGTGTCGTGCCATAAAATACAACATCGGGCTAGAACAACAACCCACCATCGTCACTTGAAATTGATGGGCAAGAAAGACTTGGCGCATAATTTCAGCATAAGCGGGGCTATTTAAACGCGCATCATAACCAATACTAATTTGAGTTTGCTTTTCTTGTTGATATTGTTGCACCAATCCTTGTGCAATGGCGTGTACCAATTTCGCGGTCAGCACAGTTTCTTTGCCACGAATGTCGTAAGCGCGAAAAATATGCTGAGGAAAAAGTGTTTGTGGATTGTTCATAGGCTTACAACTACAAAGATGAGCCAACATAAAGTGAATAAATCTTGGCTCGAGATATTTTGAAAATTCTAATTAGATTTTTTAATAGATGTGCAATGGTCTCATCAGAGCTAGTGATTTACTTGTCATTATTAGTACATCTTTCGTTACTTTTCAAGAATTGTTGGTAAAGTTTCAAGTAAAACCTTACCAAACGATTTAGGCTAAAACCTCAGTAAACTCAGTTTTTACCCGTATGCCCAAAACCACCTGCACCACGTTCAGTGGCGACAAATTCATCTACCTGTTCAAACTCAGCCTGCACCACAGGTACCAAAACGTATTGCGCTAAACGCTCACCAGGTTCTAAGCTAAATGCTGTTTGGCTACGGTTCCACACCGAAACCATCAATTCACCCTGATAATCTGAATCAATCAAACCCACCAAGTTCCCCAACACGATGCCATGTTTGTGACCCAAGCCTGAACGCGGCAAAATCATGCCTGCAAAACCTGTATCTTGAATATAAATCGCTAAACCTGTTTTGACCAATACTGTTTGACCCGGCTCAATCACGGTGCTGCTGTCTACACAAGCACGTAAGTCCAACCCTGCCGAACCTGCGGTTGCATAAGTTGGCATTGGCCATTCTGTGCCTAAACGTGAATCTAAGACTTTAACTTGAACTTTCATGAAGTTTATCCTGTTTTTAAATTTTCAATGTAATTTCGATATAAATTATGCCCTTTGATGCTGTACTTGCATCAACACCGCTGAATGTTTTTCAGCGCTTAATCAGAGCACGTAAATTTTCCAAATAATGCTGTGCCTGTAATTTCGGATCGACATCACCGGCTAACTTTTTCTTACGTCCGAGCCATTCCAATTCATCTTGTGGTAATTCATCCAAAAAACGACTTGGGGTCATTTGTTTCATTTGCCCGCCCGCTTTGCGCTGCTCTGCCAAAGTAATGGTTAAGCCCTGACGTGCACGAGTAATCCCCACGTACATCAAACGGCGTTCTTCCTCGACAGTATCTGCCACAATTGAGTTTTTATGCGGTAAAAGCTCTTCTTCCAAACCAATCAAATACACGTACGGAAATTCCAAGCCTTTGGACGCATGCAGGGTGAGTAAATTGACTTTATCAGTGTCTTCTTCTTCCTGTTGCTGTTCGAGCATATCGAGCAGCACCATTTTACGAATCACGCTTTCAATATTCTTTTCATCGACATCTTCAGCACGGTTAATCAAACTTTGGATGCTGCTATATAGAACTTCGATATTATCTAGCTTGGTTTTTTCCTGCGCAGGGGTAGCTGCTTGCTCTTTAATGTAGTCGATATAACCTGCTTCGAGCATCATTTGACGGATGATTGGCACAGGTTCATCATCTTCCAATAAGTTACGCGTAAAATTGCTAATAAAATCTGAAAACTCTGCCAACTGCGTCGTGGCTTTTTTCGGAATTGCCATGGTTAGGCGCTGATCACCTGCAGCAGCCAATAATGACAAATGGTTTTCTTGTGCAAACAGCCCTAGTTTTTCCAAAGTCACAGGACCAATCGCGCGTTTAGGCGTGTTAATAATGCGTAAGAATGCGCTGTCATCTTCAGGGTTAATAATCAGACGCAAATAACTCATGATGTCTTTGATTTCAGCACGTGCGAAGAATGACTGCCCCCCCGAAAGCTTGTAAGGAATTTGCATTTGACGTAATTGGGTTTCCAGAATACGTGCCTGAAAGTTCCCTCGGTACAAAATTGCATAATCTTTCCAGCTTTTACCATTCATCAGTTTATGCGTGAGTAAGTCTTTAACCACGCGTTCTGATTCATCATCATCATTGCGGCATGTAATTACCCGAATCACTTCACCATGACCTTTATCTGACCACAGTTTTTTGTCAAAAATATGTGGATTATTGCCAATGACGGTGTTGGCCGCTTTTAAAATGCGACTGGTCGAGCGATAGTTTTGCTCAAGTTTAATCACTTTTAAATTCGGGAAATCATCTTTCAGCAAGGCCATATTTTCAGGCTTGGCACCGCGCCATGCGTAAATCGATTGGTCGTCATCACCTACCGCAGTGAACTGCCCCATCACACCCACCAATAATTTCACCAAGATATACTGTGCGGTGTTGGTATCTTGATACTCATCGACCAATAAATAACGGACACGGTTCTGCCATTTGTCACGCACTTCAGCATTTTCTTGCAAAAGTCGTGTTGGCATTACAATTAAATCGTCAAAATCTACCGCGTTATAGGCACGTAAATTACGTTCGTAAAGTTGATATAAATGTGCAAATTGGATGTCTTCTGGCGTTTCGCACGTGGTATGTGCCTGTTCTGGTGCGATCAGATCGTTTTTCCAGTCCGAAATCATCTTCATGGCTTTGGCAATCAATTCTTTGCTTTCTGCACCCGACAAATTATCGCGGTGCATTAAATCCATCAGAATACGTTTACAGTCATCGGCATCCAAAATAGAGAAGTTGGCTTTTAACGGCGTGTGTTTTAATTCAAAACGTAATAAATTCAGACCAAAGGTGTGGAAAGTCGAAACCGATAATCCTTTAGCTTCTTCACGTGACAACAATTTGGTCACACGCTCTTTCATTTCTCGTGCTGCTTTGTTGGTAAAAGTCATCGCTGTAATACGATGCGCAGGAATCCCGCAATGCTTAACCAAATAGGCAATTTTTCGGGTAATCACCGAAGTTTTGCCTGAACCTGCACCTGCAAGCACTAACAAGGGTCCTTGAGTGTATTTCATCGCTTCAAGTTGCTTGTCGTTTAACTGACTTGCCAGTGTCATAGTATTTCCTCTATTTCGGTTCGAGCTCGATTATAGTCATCTCCGCCAAAGATGACTAATCTAAAATGCTACTTTAGACGTCATTGTCTATTTGCTGAGTAGACCCTAGAAATTGCTTGCATAAAAAAACCGCCCGAAGGCGGTTCTTTACAATCTATACAATGCCAGATTATTGGATTGCATAAATGCTGATTTCTACACGACGGTTTTGCTCACGACCTTCTGCAGTAGCATTCGATGCGATTGGGTTTGCAGCACCGTGACCTTGTGCATTAATACGTGAAGTTGATACACCACGGCTAGCCAAGTAGTTTGCAACCGATTGTGCACGTGCTTGTGACAATGGAATGTTGATTGCGTCGTTACCAGTGCTGTCAGTATAACCTGTTACCAAAATACCGCTCTTGTTATCTTGGGTTAGCGTTTGCGCTACTTTGTCCAAGGTAGAATAGAAGTTTGGTTTGATGTTTGATTTGTTAGTATCAAACGTGATGTTACCCGGCATGATCAAGCCAACAGAACCATCGGCATTACGGTTTACTTCTACGCCTGTACCAGCCATTTGTTGACGAAGTTGTTTTTCTTTATTGTCAAGATAAACACCCGCAGCAGCACCCACTACAGCACCAATCGCTGCAGCACGGTTGTTTTGTGCGCTTGTATTTGCGTTACCTTTAGAGATGCCATAACCCGCAGCAGCACCAATTACTGTGCCTAACGCAGTTTTGTCATATTCCATACCACCAAGGTTGTTACCAGTCGTTTGACAACCAGTTAAAACCATTGCCCCTACGACTGCTGCCGAAATTGCTAATGCACGCATGGCATGCCTCCTTACTTGTGTTTTGTTGTATATGCTGAATATTGAATGAAAAAATATACTTAGACCATTGATTTTTTGTTAATAAAAAAACTTTTACTTACAAATATACATGATCATGTACAAATCTTGGTATAACTTCATCACAATTTCTACACACTTTCACTTCAACACTTTTTTATTTTAAAAACAACATTTATATTGGAGTCATCTACAAACACGTGACGCATTGGACGATTTATCTTCAGGATTGATTTATATGTCATCGCAAGCAAAGAAACACCCTTTATTAAAAAAAATCACAAAAGGTCTCACCGTGGGTACAGTCATCACTGGCAGTACATTTTTTCACGGCCCTCCTGTGTTGGCTTTGGGCTTAACCAAACTGTTAAAGCAGTCACGTAAGGTCGATGAAACCAATATTCAAATTACCAACAGTTGGCTCAGTGTAAACAACTGGCTGATTGATCATGTATTACCCAATACCCAATGGGATATCAGCATTGATGAAGATTTGCAACTGAGCATGCAAGGTCGTTATCTCATGACCTGTAACCATCAAAGTTGGGTCGATACCACAGTAAATCAGTATTTTGGCTTAACCCGTATGCCATTGACCCGCTTTTTTACCAAGTGGGAACTGATCTTTATTCCCTTTGTAGGACAAGCCTTTAAAATTTTAGGCTTCCCAATGATGAAGCGTCACAGCAAAGCACAAATTGCCAAAAAACCTGAGCTGAAAGACCGCGATATGGAAGAAGCGCGTAAAGCCTGCCAACAGTTATTAAGTCAGCCCTTTACCCTGCTGAATTATTTAGAAGGCACACGCTTTACCCAAGAAAAACATGATCAACAACAATCGCCTTATCAACATTTATTAAAGCCAAAAGCTGGTGGTTTAGCTTTGGCATTGAATATTTTGGGTGATCAAATTGATGCCTTGGTAGATATGACCATTGTGTACCCAGATGGCGTGCCGGGCTATGGCGAGTTTTGGTTAGGTGAGGTGCCGCGCATTGCGGTGAATTTACGCAAAATTAATATTCCAGATTGGGTGTTGGGAGGCAATTACGAAGATGATGCTGAATATCGTGAGCGTTTTCAGCAATGGGTGCATGAACTGTGGCTGGAAAAAGATCAATTGATTGAAAGCATGCAACAAAAACTTGCAGCTCCGACTGCATAACCATTCAGGTACGCCATGAAAAAGTCTGAAGAACCTGTCATCAAATCCTCTTTTCATCCCCTGCGTAAAGATTCATGGGGATGGAAAATTGCCTTGGCTTATGACTTGTTTTTGATGGGTTTAATCATCTTTAA
Source organism: Acinetobacter sp. ANC 5045 (assembly GCF_004331005.1). Taxonomy (NCBI): domain Bacteria; kingdom Pseudomonadati; phylum Pseudomonadota; class Gammaproteobacteria; order Moraxellales; family Moraxellaceae; genus Acinetobacter; species Acinetobacter sp. ANC 5045. The sequence goes on from NZ_SJNS01000016.1 coordinate 48,340, forward strand.
CTTGTTCTGTTTAAGTGCCAATGCCATTTTAATGAGTGATTTTGGCGAATGGTTGTTCGATTTTATTCGTCTACCTGAAATTTTACAGTTTTATCGAACAGAATTGCGCCCTTGGGTGGTGATTACCGAAGGCTGGTTTACCACGTTTTTAATTGTAGAGTTGGGCGTGCGTTGGGGTATTGCAATTATTTTCAAACATCATCAGCGTTGGTGGTTTTTCCCGTTTATTCACTGGTATGAAATTCTTGCAATTATTCCGCAATTGCGTTTTTTACGTTTATTACGTGCCATCGCGATTGGTTACAACCTGCATAGCCATGGCTATAAAGTCATTCCAGACAGTTGGTATAAACGCGGCAACTTTTACTACAACTTGCTAATGGAAGAACTGAGTAGCCGTGTGGTGCTCACGGTACTTAATGGTGTGCAACGTGAATTGACCACCAGTACCACTCACAAACAATTTATTGATGATTTGGTCGAGCATCATCGTCAATTACTCGCGATTGCCCTAGCCGATATTTTGCAGGAATCCTTAGGCAAAGAATTACAAATGCAGCGTCACATGATTGCGAAAAATGTTGGGTTGGTGGTGAATCAAGCCATTGAAGATACGCCTGAACTGACGCAATTGCTGCGCCTGATTCCATTGGTCGGTGGACGTATTGAACAGCAAATTCAAAGTATCGGACAGCGATTGGGTGAAAATATCACCCAAGGTTTAATTGAACCTTTTGCACAGCAGAATCAACAAGTACAAAATCCAACTTATCAAATGATTGCTGAAAAAATTAGTCAGATTGAGATTGAACATAATCAGCATATTGATAAATTAGTGGAATCGGCAATATTTGAAAGTTTAGAAGCGATTCGCAAACAAGTAAAAGTTAAACAATGGCAACAAATTTTAAATGAAGGACAACAACACGATATTTCATAAAGGTCTTTCGATAATTTCAGCTAAAACAATGTGAAATATTTTTAGTAACTGAACTAGAGAATTCACCCAATTTGTTCTAGGATTTGCTCTATTTATAAGATGACTTCAACAACCAGCAAAGTTAGAAGTGTTAAGGAATTATTATGGCTGACATACGGATAAAAGGCAGATTGGTCAATGCGATTCGCATTAGCTTAGACACCAATGATCATGATGCGATCCGCCAGCAACTAAGCCCAATGTTGCAAAAATCATTTCCACCAGGGGTTTTGGTGGTCATTGAAAGTTCAGTCGAACAAGAATTGATTGCGCTAATTCAATTGCTAATTAGCCTAGAAGCACAGCCAATTGCTGTGACTGAAGGCATTATGGCAGATCAGGCACGTGCTATTCAGTTCCCTGTCATCCCGCAAGACCGTCCATTGCAGGAAGTGAAAGCCACCAAAGAACAAGTGGTTGAAGTAAAACCTGAACCTGCGGCAGAACAGCAACAGACGGAAAATCAAGTCGCTGAAACTGCACCTGCTGTGGCGCATATTACGTCTTATCACGATGAAATTTTGCGTACAGGTCAATGCTTGGTACAACATCAGGGCGACATTATTTTAACCGCAGGCATCAACAGCGGTTCTGAAGTGATTGCTTCAGGAAATATACATATTTATGGTAGTGTACGTGGTAGAGTCATTGCCGGCGCGGGCGGGAATATTGCGGCACGAATTTTCTGTCATTCCCTAGAAGCAGAATTGGTATCTATTGCAGGCACGTATTGCGTGGCGGACGATATTCCTCAGCATGTGACTAAAAAACCTGTGCATATTTACTTAAATGATAACCAAGAGCTTGTATTTGAAGCTCTACAATTTTAATGTATAAATAATCACCAAAAATCCCCGAAAAAATATAGGGGAATTTAAACCATAACAGGAGTGGATTCGGTGGCGAAAATTGTTGTCGTAACATCAGGCAAAGGTGGCGTAGGTAAAACCACTACAAGTGCATCTTTTGCAACAGGTTTAGCCCTACGTGGTCACAAAACTGTTGTTATCGATTTTGACGTGGGTTTACGTAACCTTGACTTAATTATGGGTTGTGAACGTCGCGTTGTTTATGATTTTGTGAATGTATTAAATAATGAAGCGCGTTTACAACAAGCATTAATTCGCGATAAAGATATCGAAAACCTTTATATTCTTCCAGCTTCACAAACCCGTGATAAAGATGCCCTCACCGATGAAGGTGTGGCACGTATCATGGATGAGTTGGCACAAGAATTTGATTACATTATTTGCGACTCACCTGCAGGGATTGAGCGCGGTGCCATTCTTGCAATGTACCATGCCGATGAAGCGATTATTGTGACCAACCCTGAAATTTCTTCAGTACGTGACTCTGACCGTATTATTGGTATGCTTGACAGCAAAACCAAAAAAGTAGAACAAAACGAAGGTCGTGTGCGTAAGCACTTGTGTATTACACGTTACAACCCAGAACGTGCCGATAAACAAGAAATGCTGACCATTGACGACATTTCTAAAGATATTTTACGTGTACCAACTTTAGGCGTGATTCCTGAATGTAAGAGCGTACTTCAAGCATCTAACGAAGGTAAACCTGTCATTCTGTATAGCGATGCTGCTGCAGGTCAGGCGTATGATGACTTAGTTGCACGTTTCTTGGGTGAAGAACGTCCGTTTCGTCATATTGAAACAAAACCGAAAGGTTGGTTAGCACGATTATTTGGAGCGTAGACATGGCAGGATTTTGGAGCAAATTATTTAGCGGTGAAGATAAGCCATCTAGCGCACAAACAGCAAAAGATCGCTTAAAAGTGATTGTTGCTTCTGAACAAGGTCTAGGTAAACGCTTAAGCCAAGACAAAATTGATCAGATGAAAAAAGAAATCATGCAAGTGGTAAATCGCTACGTGCGTGGTGTCGATGAACAACATATTCAAATGTCTGTGCGTTCAGAAGCCAATATTGAAATGTTGGAAATGAATATCAATTTGCCTGAAGAGCGATAATCTGAATACTGATTAGTCAAGCAAATTGAATCAGGGCAAAATAACACTAGTTATTTTGCCCTATTTTTTTCAAAAGAATATAAAGGAGATTGCCATGGCATTATCTCAACCTGCGACCTTTAACGAAGCATGGTCGGATGAACGTGTATTTGCCTATTTGAATCAACTTCCACCTGCAGGTGTGAATGCAGATTTTCACGTACTCTATCACGCATTTAAACACATGCGTCCAAGCGACTATGAACGTCTATTGACACAATTTGTTGCCGATGGTCGCGATGTCAATGCCACTAATCCTGAAGGTCAGCGTATTCACGATGTGATTGCTGAATTTCCACGTCAAAAAGATGGTTTTTTAGCAGTTTTAGCCAAGTTTGCTTAAACTGTTTAAACACAATCTCTGGCTAAATTCAGCCAAAAAGATTGAGTGTAAAAAGAAAAAATCCCGCAATTGAATTGCGGGATTTTTTTATAGCACTACTTGATTCAAAATCAAACAGAAAGTGAAAGCTTTACACTAAAATTTCACGTTTCCCATTTGCTCCTTGCTCGCTCACAATGCCTTGCTCTTGCATCTGATCGACAATACGTGCCGCACGGTTATAGCCCAAGCTAAATTTGCGCTGTAAAGATGAGGTCGACACTTTACGTGTTTCCAAAACAAATGCTACACACTGATCATACAACACATCACGGTCTGGACTGCCTTCACCATCTTCAAAACCACGTGAAGATGGTTCTTCATCAAATGGCGTCAAGATTTCATCGACATAGTCAGGATCGCCACGCTCACGCCACGCATCACAAATACGGTTGACTTCATCATCCGAAATAAATGCGCCATGCACACGTTCTGGCTCAATTTTACCCGGCCCTAAAAATAGCATATCACCATGACCAAGCAGGTCTTCTGCACCGCCCGCATCCAAGATAGTACGTGAGTCAATTTTCGAGTTCACACGCAAAGCTACACGGGTTGGAATGTTGGCTTTAATTAGACCTGTGATCACATCCACCGATGGACGCTGAGTTGCTAAGAGTAAGTGAATCCCTGCTGCACGTGATTTTTGTGCCAAACGGGTAATCATTTCTTCCGCTTTCTTGCCCACTTGCATGATCATGTCTGCAAACTCATCTGCCACAATCACAATAGATGGCAATGGTGTTAAACGCGGTGCACGTTCTTGCGTTGCTGAATCTCCCGGCTTCCAAGTTGGATCAATTAAATCTTCACCATTGGCAATAGATTCTTCAACCTTACGGTTATAGTCGCTTAATTTACGAATTTTCAGGAAAGACATTAGCTTATAACGACGTTCCATTTCATTGACACACCAATTTAAAGCGCTGACGGCATCTTTCATATCAGTCACTACAGGCGTCAATAAGTGTGGAATATCGTTATAGTTGGCGAGTTCCAATTGTTTCGGGTCAATCAAAATTAAGCGTAATTGATCAGGCTTGTATTTCAGCAACATCGACAAAATCATCGAGTTCACTGCCACTGATTTACCTGAACCCGTTGTCCCTGCTACGAGCATGTGTGGTGCTTTGCCCAATTCAGTAATCACAGGATTGCCTGAAATGTCTTTCCCCATCGCCATAGATAAAATGCCGTTTGGATCTTCAAAAGCAGGCGTTTGTAATAACTCAATCAAACGTACCATTTCACGTGAACTATTCGGTACTTCAATGCCAATATACGGTTTGCCTGGAATCACTTCGACCACACGTACCGATGCCATCGACATTGAACGCGCCAAGTCACGAGAAATATTGGTTACTTTTGAAGCTTTGACCCCAGGTGCCAAATCCAGCTCAAAACGGGTCACGACAGGACCAGGCTGTGCTTCAACCACTTTGGCTTTGACATTAAATTCCTGTAATTTAATTTCCAGCAATTCCGACAAGCGCGATAATTGTTCTGCGGTGAAGTTCACTTTTTTGTTTGGATCGACTTTATCAAGCAAATCCAAACCCGGTAATGGCGATAAATCACGACGTTTTTCTGCAACCTGCATGGCGCGTGACATCGGACGACCATGTGCATCGGTCAGCGGCGCATCAAAATCAAAGTCATCTTCGTCTAGTGGTTTGCCTGCGGTTTCCTGCCAAGCTTCGATAAATGCTTCTTTGGATAACGCCACTTTTTCTGCTTGTTCAGCCTGTGTAGCAGTCGCTGCGTTTGCCATCACTGCGGCAGTGGCTGCCGTCTGAATAGGTGCCTGAACAAAAGCAGAACTTTGTGCATAGCTACTGGTACTACGCGCTACAGGCGCTTGATCTTGAAATGCATCTTGCTGTAACTCATCACCCAAAAGATCATCCACCAACAAGTCATCTAAACTGTCTAAATCATGCTGCAAATGGCGCTCTTGGCGTACAGCATGATTTTGCGTATTCGAAGCACTTGACGATGGCGGGTTAAAATCTGACTCAAATCTGCTGAGATCATCGTTAAAATTGTGAGCCGTAGGATTCGAGTGCGGATGCACTGTTTCTTGCTGGGTCACAGACTCATCTAAAGTATCCATTGCCCCGCTGTTTTGGAATGGGCTGTGTAAATCACTTGCAGCTTTGCCTTGCGGAACTGCTGCGAGCAATTCATCAAAAATTTGATCATCATCCCAATCTAACGAAGATTTTGCAGTGGCTTGAGATGCCGTAGATGCAGGACGCACTTCATCAAAAGGATTCGATTGTAGATGTGGCTCTGGTTCTTCAGAAGCACGTAATAATGCATGAATGTCTTGGTTATGCTGACTGTCGGTATTTTCTTGTAAAGCACGCCATACTTCGCCTGTCGCAACAATACGCTGGCTGTCTTGTTCTAAGCGATGCGCCTTTTCGATGGTTTTTTCTAACTCAACATCATCAATTTCATCTTGCACCAATAGCTGTTGCTGCGCCTGTTGCTCTTCTTCTTCACGTTGCTGCATGTGATTAAACATACGCTCTGCCGCAGGATGTGGCGCAGTTGTTTCAGCTTCTTTCGCCTGTGCAACCACGGGTTCACTTGCTGCTTCTAAATCAGTTGATGCCACTTCAACAGCAACCACAGGTGCAGCAGCGACAACGGTCTTTTTCACCTGTGGTGTAGAACGGTCAAAGTCAGATTCTGCTTCAGGTACATTGCGATAGAACAAATCTTGCAGATAAGCAGGTGTAGCTTTTAAAGTTGCCCACGTTCTGTTCCACTTCACCCCAAATGCGAGGGTAAATAAGAAAATCCAAAAGACGACTAAAAAAAGTGTTGCTCCATAAATGGTTAAAATTTGCGATAAACTTTTCCCAAGTTCAAAACCAATGATGCCGCCTGAGGCATTGTCTAACGTATCGGCAGGTACTTGCCAAAATAAATACAGCAAACTTGCTGTTGCCAATAAAATGAAGAATTGTGCAGCATAACGAAATGGTCGGTTTAAAAAACTACGTGGCCACCAGACTTGTAAGGCTTCAATAAAAAAATAAGCAGGAAGAAGCAGACTCGCCCAACCTAAAAAGCCAAACAGTAAATCGGCAATCCACGCACCTGCGATTCCACTCGCATTTGAAACCTGTTGGGTGTCACTGGAAATGTGCATCCAACCTGGGTCAAATGGAGTATAGGTCACCGTTGCAAGGAACAGATATATTCCAAAAGAGACCAAAAATAATGTCGCTATTAAGCGATGTGCATAAGCACCCGACACCGCAGTCATATATTGTCCTGTCGCCAATTCTTCATCAATGTTTTTTGTTTGTTCGATGGTCTTAAAAAGCCACCTGATTCGGAGCGTCTGTATTTCATTTAGCTGTGTCATTTAAGTTGCATTTCACGATGCAAGCTTCACCACACAGCAAGCTATAAATTATAACAGACCTTCTATTATGCATGTGTTGCCTAGAAAAAGATGCAAGATTATTGAAGTGTGTTGTTAACTTTTTCTATATAGCTCAAATCGATTTACATGATCAGTAATATCAACTTTAATCACACAGCAAACTCATCCTGTTTCACGTATAATTCCATAAATTTCTAAATAAAAAAAGGATGCTGTGCATGAGCGCTCGTCACTCACGTTTAATTATTTTAGGTTCAGGCCCTGCAGGTTATAGTGCTGCAGTATATGCTGCACGTGCCAACTTAAAACCGACTTTAATTGCAGGCTTACAATTGGGTGGTCAACTCACCACAACTACGGAAGTTGATAACTGGCCAGGTGATCCTGAAGGTTTAACAGGCCCAGCGTTAATGGAACGTATGCAAGCTCATGCGGAACGCTTTGGCACAGAAATCGTGTATGACCATATCAATGAAGTAAACCTGAATGTGCGCCCATTTGTACTGAAAGGTGATATGGAAGAATTTACCTGTGATGCTTTAATCATTTGCACAGGTGCGACTGCACAATATTTAGGTTTAGAATCTGAAGCAGCATTTATGGGTCAAGGCGTAAGTGCTTGTGCTACCTGTGATGGTTTCTTCTACAAAAACCAAAAAGTGATGGTCGTTGGTGGTGGTAACACGGCTGTTGAAGAAGCATTATACCTGTCTAACATTGCATCACACGTGACATTGGTGCATCGTCGTGATTCACTTCGCTCTGAAAAAATCTTGCAAGATCATTTATTTGCCAAAGAAAAAGAAGGCAAAATCAGTATTCTTTGGAATAACCAAGTTGATGAAGTCTTGGGCGACAACACAGGCGTAACTTCAGTACGTTTAAAATCAACCACTGATGGCTCTACTCAAATTGTTGATGTGTCTGGCTTATTCATTGCGATTGGTCACAAACCGAATACAGGCATGTTCGAAGGTCAATTGAACTTGCGTGATGGTTATATCCAAGTACAAAGCGGCACTTCAGGCAATGCGACTCAAACTTCTGTGGCTGGCGTATTTGCTGCAGGTGATGTGGCCGATTCAATTTATCGCCAAGCGATTACTTCTGCAGGTTCAGGTTGTATGGCAGCTTTGGATGCAGAAAAATATTTAGATGCACTTGGTGAATAATTTAGTGACCAAGTTTAAAGACCGCTCTCCTTGAGCGGTTTTTTTATCACGGCATTTTTAGGTATGATGAAATCAAGTTCATCGTAAAACTTCATACGGCAATTGATATGCACACGCTCCCGGCTTCACAATTCATTTTCCCCGATCCCATTGAAGTTGATCCTGAGGGTGAAGGCTTGATTTGTGTAGGTGCAGACCTTTCCCCTTCAACCTTATATGAAGCCTATACACATGGCTTATTTCCATGGTTTTCAGAAGGTGATCCTATTTGTTGGTGGAGTCCTGAGCCACGTTGCGTAATTATTCCGCAACATTATCAGCCGAGTAAGTCTTTAATCCGCAACATGAAAAAAATAGATTATCGCATTACTATCAATCATGCCTTTGAACAAGTGATTCGCAATTGTGCCTTGCCCCGTAGCTACGCCAATGATACTTGGATTTCTGAAGAGATCATTCAAGGTTATTGTCAGCTTTTTGCAGCAGGTTATGGCTATAGTTTAGAAGTTTGGGAGCAAGATAGTTTGGTCGGTGGTTTATATGGAGTCAGTATTGGCAAAGGCTGTTTTGGCGAGTCCATGTTTAGCCATCGTACCGATGTCTCCAAAATGGCATTTTATAGTTTGATGCTGCTCGGACAAGAACAACAATTGCCTTGGATTGACTGCCAATTGGTCAATGACCATTTAATCAGTCTCGGAGCATGTACACTTTCTCGCCAAGACTATCTTAAATCGTTACAAGATGTTGTAAAACAACCTGCAATCAATTGGAAAAAATATCAGGACAGTGTATTTTCAAGTAAAACAATAGCGCAGTATGCGCGCCTACTTGAATGACAATAACAGAGAGGGATCTTGACAATGAATTCATATCACCCAAAATCCCTGCTAAATGATTTGCAGTATTACATTACTCCGCCGCATGATTGCAGCTATTTACCTGAAAAATCTGCGCGGATGGTTTTTTTAGATCCTGCACATAAAATTGATGTGCTGACTTTGTCTGAACTCTCTCGGGTCGGTTTTCGTCGCAGTGGCGATTTTGTCTATCGTCCTGAATGCCATTTGTGCCGCCAATGCCTTTCTTCACGTATTCCTGTCGCTGAATTTAAAATGAACAGCACGCAAAAGAAAGCTTGGAAACGCAATCACGATTTACAGATCAAAATCACCAAGCCACAAGATGCAGGTGATTTGCATTATGCGCTGTATGAACGCTATATCAATGAACGACATGCCGATGGCGATATGTTCCCTGCCAGCCGTGACCAATTTGAAAAATTCCTAATCCACAGTTGTACCAGCAGCTTCTTTTTAGAGGTTTGGCAAGATGATCGCTTAATTGCAGTATCGACCTGTGATTATTTAGATGATGGTATTTCTGCGGTCTATACCTTTTTTGACCCAGACGAAAGTCGTCGCTCACTCGGAACATTTGCGGTATTAAAACAAATTGAACAGGCACAGCATTTGGGACTGCAATATGTTTACTTAGGTTATTGGGTACCACATTCCAATAAAATGAACTATAAATCGCAATATGTGCCCCTTGAGCTACTGCTTGATGGTCAATGGCGACGCATTAACCGCAGCCTAAATACCGATGAGGTGCAGCAATTGGGAAACTCCTTAATGACCACGCTGCCCTTAGGCTGGAATAACTCCATCATCAAATAAAAATGTAATGATGCAATACTGATTTTTGCATCGATCAGATTCACTTAAACAAACTGGCAAAATCATCGCTACAAGATTTCACCATAATAATGGCATGCTCCCGTGTGCCATCCGTTTTAGGATAATAATTTTTACGTAAATCAATTTGATGAAAACCTGACTTTTCATACAGGGCTATCGCAGCTAAATTACTTTCACGTACTTCTAAAAAAATCTGCACAGGTTGGTTTTTCAAACCTGCAATAGAATGTTCTAGCAGTTGATAACCTAAACCTTTGCCTTGCTGACTTGGATGCACCGCCATCAACAACAAATTTGCTTCATCCAACACAGGTTGCAAAATACAAAAACCCACCACTCTCCCTGCATGTTCAATCACGGTACTGTGATAACTCTCTACCGCTTCGGCAAATTGTTTGGCACTCCACGGATGACTTTGTACCAAATTTTCAATCGCAACCACATCGGCGACATCATGGGCTTGCATTAAACGAATCATAAGAAATGATCTTGTGCTGTTCTAAGATGTAGGCATTATAGATTTCACGACAAAAAAATCGAGCAAAAAAAAAAGGCAACTTACGTTGCCTGACCAAAAGGAAAAGTTTAAAAGCCTAATTTAGCTTTCCAAGTATTTAATAATGTTGTGGTATCAAAATCGTTAGGATGAAAATTCGGTTTGAAATAGAACAACATTTCTTTGCCCATGCCTGTAATAATCCCTTTAGATGGACTATAGGCATAACGATAAATCATGCGTAAATTTTCCAAATTCAACTGCTTGTCTTGTTTTAGTAAACGCCACAAAAAATAGTTTTGTACAAAAAATAAAGTCAGCATCGAAATAACCAAAGAACTTGTACGTAGTGCATAGACTTTCAGACCTTTGCCAAACACACCTTCAAATACATCATACGCAACAGCTTTATGTTCGTTTTCTTCAATCGCATGCCACAACCACATAGTTTTCATGGTGTCATCGGTCATCAATTCTTGAATATGTGAATTGGTCAATAATTGTGAGGCAATCGTAGCTGTGAAATGTTCTAGCGCAGTGGTCGCAGTTAAATCTACCATTTTCTGTGTAATGCCAATCGGTTTAGCCAACTTTGCCATAAATTTGCGTGTAGTTTGAATCACAGTATCTGTATAACAATCCAAAGTATCAACATCATGCCCAAATTTCTGTGCAGAGGCATTAAAACCGACATGCTCATGCGTGTGCATGGCTTCTTGTCCAATAAATGCACTGATTTCTTTCTGTAAATCTGCATTGTCTTTCAGCATTGGGTGATAACGCACAGCACGCACACTGTCTATAAAGAACTTCTCACCTGCGGGAAATAACGCAGATAATGCAGTCATAAAATGCGTTAGACCTGCATTACCATTCATCCAATATTCAGGTACAGCATCAAAGTTGAAATTCATTCGACGGACAGGAAAACTCGCCCCTGCACGTTCACTAATACTCACTTTAGCATTCATGTTGCTCACTCCTGAGGTTACAACAATGAAGTCATTCATTTCCTGTAACCCGCTATATTTTTTATTTTTCGGTATGAGTTCATATTACGGTTTTCTGTGCGGTATTTAAGTGCAGTTAAGGACAGTGAGTTGTCAGTTCAGGACATGAGGAATAAAAAATAATGATAAGTGAAATTATTTTTTGTGACGCAAGAGTAAAAAATAGACAATGAAATTATTTTTACGACGCAAGAGTAAAAAAATAGACGATGATTTTTTATGACGTAAGAGCAAGAATAATTAGACAGCAAAATTATTTTTATGATGTAAGAGAAAAAAAGGCAACTAAACCGCAGCAAAAGAATGTTCATAAAATGGTTTTAGATTGATTCAAGGTTTAAAGAACAGCTATTTCATCCATCAATACAGTAGGACAAGCTTTCATCCACCTGGAAACTAGCACACAAAATACAGCCATAAAAAAAGCGCCCCAAATGGAGCGCTTTTTCACACTATAAAGTGATTATGCTGTTACTTTAGCAACAACACCAGCACCTACAGTACGACCACCTTCACGGATCGCAAAACGTAGACCTGGGTCCATTGCGATTGGGTGGATTAATTCTACTGACATTTCAACGTTGTCACCTGGCATTACCATTTCAACGCCTTCTTTCAACTGGATTGCACCAGTTACGTCAGTTGTACGGAAATAGAATTGTGGACGGTAACCGTTAAGGAATGGAGTGTGACGACCACCCTCTTCTTTAGAAAGTACGTATACTTCCGCATCGAATTTAGTGTGTGGCTTGATTG